>JAJUFW010000642.1 GCA_029263555.1 Alphaproteobacteria bacterium | reverse complement strand
CCGGCTCCATCCGGCCGCAATAGTGCCGGTGGCGGCGGTCGACCACGAAGGCGCAGGCCCGGACCCTGGAACCGGACACGGCCACGGGCAGAAGCGTCGGGCGGTAGACGCCGCTCACCATCTCCCGGTCCCACAGATAGGCGAGCGTATCGGGGATCCGGACCGGTTCGACCCGGAAGACCATACCCTGGCAGGATCCGCCGCGATCGAGGCCGAGGACGAGGCCCGGACGCTCGGGCGTGCCCCGGTAGCGCTTGGAATAGACGCAGAACCGCCTGTGATAGCCGTAGAGCACGGCCCGCCGCCGCTCGACGTAGGGGAAACCCGGATTCCACATCAGCGAGCCATAGCCGAAGACCCAAAGATCCTCGCCGGGCGGAATCTGAAGCGAGGGGACGCGCCAGGCGTCCTCCTGTCCGGATCCGGACGTCGCACCGGGGGCATAAGCTCCATGTTCCTTGAACATGACCTCACGATGTACGCGAATCGCGGGCCCTGTGCCAGTGCCGGTCGCACGCCAGGCCCCGTCTTGCAATCGGCCGACATGCATGGTCCAGTCACCGGCCGGGACCCAGAAGGAACCAAGCATCGATGCCCGTTTCCCGCCGTCTTCTGACCGCCTGCGTGGCCGCGGTCCTGATCGCGGGCTATTCCGGCCTGTGGCTTTATGCCGAACGACGGCTGGAGCACGCGATTCTCTCCCGGATCGAGGACGCGCGCCGCCAGGGCAGCGAGATCCGGTTCAGCGGCATATCCTTCCACGGCTTCCCCTTCGCCCTCGCGGCGACGGCGGACGACGTCCGGGTCGTCCGCCCGGACGGCCTGGCCTGGGAAGCAGGCCGAATAGCGGCCAGCGCGCATCCCTGGTCCTGGCGACGCGTCCATGTCGAACTGCCCCGCGGACAGCGGCTGATGCTGGCCGGAACCCCCGGCATGACCGCCACGGCGGAAGCTGGTCGGGGCGATCTGGTCATCGACGGCGCGGGCCGCATGATCGGCGCCGATCTCGTGCTGGAGTCGGTCGCGCTGGCGCTCCCCGGCGCGACCGGCATCGCCAGGACGTCCCGGGTCACCGGCCGCTGGGCCGAGCGGGAGCCGGACGGCGGCGGCAGCCCGATCATGACCGTCGGGTTGGCGATCGACGCCCTGTCGCTGCCCGGTCCGTGGCTGCCGGCCCTGGGCCAGGACATTGCGCACGCCCGGCTGAACCTGACCGTCTCCGGTCCCCTGCCCTCGACGGTCGAGGCCCGGGAGGTCGCCGCCTGGAGGGATGCCGGCGGCCTTGTCGCGATCGACATGCTCAGCCTCGACTGGGGGCCCCTGTCGATCACCGGTTCGGGCACTTTCGTCCTAGATTCGACTCTGCAGCCGAGCGGCCGGCTCATTGCCGACATCCGCGGCTTCGCCGAGACGGTGGATGCCCTGGTCGATGCCGGCATCGTGGAGTCGAGGCCCGCGACCTTCGCGAAAGCGGGCCTGAGCCTGCTGGCCGTGCCGTCGGAAGATGGCAGAGGTCCCGTACTGACCGCCCCCTTCGCCATCGAGAACAGACAGCTCGCGCTCGGCCCGCTGCCCCTGGGCAGCCTGCCGGAGATCGCATGGCCCGATCGGCCGCCGCCCCTGGAGGAATGACCCGGGTCAGGCCTGGCGGGCGTCGATCACGCCGCGGCGGATGGCCCGGGTACGGGTGAAAAGCTGCTCGAGCTTGTCGCCCTCGCCCCAGCGGATCGCCCTCTGCAGCGCGGTCAGATCCTCGTTGAAGCGCTGGATCACCTCCAGCACCGCTTCCTTGTTGTTGAGGAAGATGTCCCGCCACATGACCGGGTCGGACGCGGCGATCCGGGTGAAGTCCCGGAAGCCGCTGGCCGAGAAGCGAATCACCTCGGACTTCAGATGCTCCTCGAGGTCGGTCGCGGTGCCTACGATCGTATAGGCGATCAGATGCGGCAAGTGCGACGTGACGGCCAGCACGCGGTCATGATGCTCGGCCGACATCACCTCGACCGTGGAGCCGATCGCCTGCCAGAGGGCGACGAGCCGATCGACCGCGG
>JAJUFW010000671.1 GCA_029263555.1 Alphaproteobacteria bacterium | reverse complement strand
GGATGCCTATCGGAAGTTCATCGCCGGCGGCTGGACCGGCCTTTCCGCCGATCCCGCCTATGGCGGCCAGGGCCTTCCGAAAGTCGTCAACTTCGTGATGGAGGAGATCCTTTCCTCCGCGAACATGAGCTTCGGCATGTATCCGGGGCTGAGTCAGGGCGCCTACAACGCGCTCGAGGCCTATGGATCGGACGAGCAGAAGGCGATCTACCTGCCGAAGCTGACCGACGGCACCTGGTCCGGGACCATGTGCCTGACCGAGTCCCATTGCGGGACGGATCTCGGCCTCATCCGCACGAGGGCGGAGCCCGAGGGCGACGGCAGCTACCGAATTACCGGAACCAAGATCTTCATCTCCGCCGGGGAGCACGATCTGACGGAGAACATCGTCCATCTGGTCCTGGCGAGGCTTCCCGACGCCCCCGCCGGAACCAGGGGCATCAGCCTGTTCGTCGTGCCGAAATTGCTGCCGAAGGAGGAGGGGGGCGAGATCCGCGCCGGCATGCGCAACGCGGTCGCCTGCGGCGCGATCGAGCACAAGATGGGCATCCATGCGTCGCCGACCTGCGTCATGAACTTCGACGGGGCGACCGGCTGGCTGGTGGGTGAGCCGCACAAGGGCATGCGCGCCATGTTCGTCATGATGAACGCCGCGCGCCTGGGGGTGGGGCTGCAGGGCCTGGGCATCGCCGAGGTCAGCTATCAGAATGCCCTGGCCTATGCGAAGGAGCGGCTCCAGGGACGGTCCGTTGCCGGAGCCAGGGTGCCGGACCGGCCCGCCGATCCCATCATCGTGCACCCGGACGTGCGCCGCAATCTGCTGACCATGAAGGCGTTTACGGAAGGCGCCCGGGCGCTCGCCTACTGGGTCGGCATCAATATCGACATCTATACGAAGCACCCCGATCCGGCCGTCCGCCAGGAGGCGGAGGACCTGGTCTCGCTGATGACCCCGGTCGTGAAGGCCTATTTCACCGACATGGGCTACGAGACGACGAATATGGGCATCCAGGTGCTGGGCGGGCACGGCTACATCCGCGAATGGGGGATGGAGCAATATGCCCGGGACGCCCGGATCACCCAGATCTACGAAGGAACGAACGGGATTCAGGCCCTGGATCTCGTCGGGCGGAAGCTGCCGGCCCATACCGGCCGCGCGCTGCGCCGCTTCTTCCATCCGGTCGACGCCTTCATCCGGGAGGGGATGGAGCGCCCGGATCTCGGCGAATTCATCGGTCCCCTGGCCAAGGCGTTCGCCCGGCTTCAGCAGGCGACCGCCGTCATCGCCCAGCGCAGCCTGAAAGATCCGGAGGAAGCCGCCGCCGCGTCCACCGATTATCTGAGGCTGTTCGCGCTGGTCGCGGTCGGCTACATGTGGGCGAGGATGGCCCGACTGGCGCTGGACCGGGCCGGCACCGGCGACAACGGCCGCGACCGGTTCCACGACGGCAAGATCAAGACCGCCCGGTTCTTCTTCAATCGCATGCTGCCCGAGGCGAACAGCCGCTTCATCAGCATCATGTCGGGGGCAAGACCCCTCATGGAACTGGAGGCCGACCAGCTCGGTGCCGAGTACCTGAATCGCCTCGGTTACCCGCCGGAGGCGATGATCGACGTGGTCCGCCTGCTCAAGAACCAGGAGATGCTCGAGCTGCAGCTGGCACGCCAGGAGGGGCGCGAGCCACGCGTGTACCACGGCGTCTTCTCCACCCACCCGGACAACGACACGCGCCTCAAGGAGGTGGTGGCGGCCGCCCGCAAGGCGGCGGGGACCGGGGAATCGCGCCCGGACGGCCGCGACGCCTACCTGCAGCGCATCGCCGGGTTGCCGCTCGGACCGAGCCGCGAGCAGGGT
>JAJUFW010000462.1 GCA_029263555.1 Alphaproteobacteria bacterium | reverse complement strand
CGGGATCCGGGCCTGCGCCATCGTCGTCATGCATGGCGACCGCTACCCGGCGCATGAGGCGGCGGTGGCCGCGATCGCCCGGGAGATCGGCTTCACCCAGATTTCGACCTCCCATGAGACGAGCCCGCTCATCAAGCTGATCGGCCGCGGCGACACGACGGTGGTCGACGCCTATCTCTCGCCGATCCTGAGGCGTTACGTGGACCGGGTCGCGGGAGAGTTGGGCGGGACCCGGCTGATGTTCATGCAGTCGAACGGCGGGCTCACCGATGCGCGGCTGTTCCAGGGCAAGGACTCGATCCTGTCCGGGCCCGCGGGCGGCATCGTCGGCGCCGCACGGGTGGCCGAGCTGGCGGGGTTCGACCGGATCATCGGCTTCGACATGGGCGGCACCTCGACCGATGTGAGCCATTATGCCGGAGAGTTCGAGCGCACCTTCGAAACCCATGTGGCGGGGGTGCGGATGCGGGCGCCGATGATGCAGATCCACACCGTCGCGGCCGGCGGCGGTTCGATCTGCAGCTTCGACGGCGCCCGCTTTAGGGTCGGCCCGGAAAGCGCGGGCGCCAATCCCGGCCCGGCCTGCTACCGCCGGGGCGGGCCGCTGACCGTCACCGACTGCAACGTGATGCTGGGCAAGCTGCAGCCCGACTTCTTCCCGGCCGTCTTCGGCCCCGATGGCGACCAGAAGCTGGATGCCGGCATCGTCCGGGAGAAGTTCGAGGCCCTGGCGGCAGAGATCGAGCGGGCGACCGGCGACCGGCGCGACCCGATGGAGGTCGCCTCGGGCTTCCTGCGGATCGCGATCGACAACATGGCCAACGCGATCAAGCAGATCTCCGTCCAGCGCGGGCATGACGTCACGCGCTATGCGCTGGTCAGCTTCGGCGGGGCCGGCGGGCAGCACGCGTGCCTCGTGGCCGACGCGCTGGGGATGACCACGGTCCTGCTTCACCCCTATGCGGGCGTCCTGTCGGCCTACGGGATGGGCCTCGCCGACATCCGCGCCCTCCGCGAAAAGTCGGTCGAGCGGCCGCTCGATCCCTCATCCATGGAGGAGGCGCGCCGGATTCTCGATGCGCTGGCCGCCGATGCCGCCGGGGAGCTGCGCGCGCAGGGGGTAGAGGACTTCCGGGTCCTGCGCCGGGTCCACCTGAAGTACCAGGGAACCGACACCGCCCTGATCGTCCAGGAAGGCCCGATCGGGGAGATGCGGGCGGCCTTCGAAGAGGCCCATCGCCGGCAGTTCGGCTTCGTTATGGCGGGCAAGGAGCTTGCCGTCGAAAGCGTCTCAGTCGAGGCGGTGGGCGGCGGGTACGCGGCCACGGAAGAGCCGATCGACGCCGCGCCGGAGGCGCACGGTACGCCGTCCCCCATCGCCCGTGTCGAAACCTTCATGGCGGGAGAGCGGCACGACACGCCGGTCTACGACCGCGACCGCCTGCGCCCGGGGGATCGCGTGGACGGCCCGGCGATCATCCGGGAGGCCACGGCGACGACGGTGATCGAGCCGGGCTGGCAGGCCCGGCTCACCCCGCTCAACCATCTGGTCCTGCGCCGGGTCGTGCCGCTGCCGGCCCGGGTCGCCGTCGGGACCAGCGTCGATCCGGTGATGCTGGAGGTCTTCAACAATCTGTTCATGTCGATCGCCGAGCAGATGGGCGTGACGCTCCAGAACACGGCCTATTCGGTGAACATCAAGGAGCGGCTGGACTTCTCCTGCGCCGTCTTCGACCGGGACGGCAACCTGGTCGCGAACGCGCCGCACATGCCGGTGCATCTCGGCTCGATGGGGATGAGCGTTCGCCAGATCATCGGCAAGCGCGCTGGCCGGATGAAGCCCGGCGACGTCTACATGCTGAACGATCCCTACAATGGCGGGACGCATCTGCCGGACATCACCGTGATCACTCCCGTCTTCGACGAGGCCGGGGAAGAGGTGCTGTTCTATGTCGCGAGCCGTGGACATCATGCGGATGTCGGCGGGCTGACCCCCGGCTCGATGCCGCCGGACAGCCTCACGATCGAGGACGAGGGCGTCCTCATCGACGACTTCCTCCTGGTGTCCGAAGGCCGGTTCCTGGAGGACGAGGTCCGGCGGCTTCTGGCCTCCGCGCGCCATCCGGCCCGCAATCCGGTGCAGAACATCGGCGACTTGAAAGCCCAGCTCGCCGCCAACGAAAGAGGCGTCCAGGAACTTCGCCGCATGGTCGCGATGTTCGGGCTGGACGTCGTTCAGGCCTATATGGGCCATGTGCGGGACAATGCCGAGGAGCAGGTCCGGCGGGTGATCGGTGCGCTGAAGCCCGGGAGATTCGTCCAGCCGCTCGACAACGGGGCGGAAATCCACGTCGCCATCAGCATCGACCGCGAACGGCGCAGCGCCGTCATCGATTTCGCCGGCACCTCCGCGCAGCTCGACAGCAACTTCAATGCGCCTTCGGCCGTGGTGCGGGCGGCGGTGCTTTACGTCTTCCGGACGCTGGTCGACGACGACATCCCCTTGAACGACGGCTGCCTGAAACCGATCGAGATCCGCATTCCCCGGGGCTCGATGCTGGCCCCGGACCATCCCCGCGCGGTCGTGGCCGGCAATGTCGAAACCTCGCAGGCGGTGACCAATGCGCTCTACGGGGCGCTCGGCGTGATGGCGGCGGCCCAGGGGACGATGAACAACTTCACCTTCGGCAACGATCGCTACCAGTACTACGAGACGATCTGCGGCGGTGCCGGCGCCGGGCCCGATTTCGACGGCTGCTCGGGCGTCCATACCCATATGACCAATTCCCGCCTGACCGATCCCGAAGTGCTGGAGCTGCGTTTCCCGGTGCTGCTGGAAAGGTTCGAGCTGCGGCGCGGCAGCGGCGGCGCCGGCCGCCATCGGGGCGGGGACGGAACCGTCCGCGCGGTCCGGTTCCGCGAGGAGATGACGGCCGCGATCCTGGCCAACAACCGGCGGATCCGGCCCTATGGCCTTGCCGGAGGCGAGCCGGGCGCCCCGGGGCGCACCACGGTGATCAGGGCCGATGGCAGCCGGGAGAT
>JAJUFW010000669.1 GCA_029263555.1 Alphaproteobacteria bacterium | reverse complement strand
ACCTGGTCGCTCCGCCAGTTCAACTATACGGTCGCCCTGGTCGGCGCCGCGCCATTGCCGCCGGTTCCCCCGGAACTCGCGACCGAGCTGGGCGAGGATCTGGCCGCCCTGATGAGCCTTGCGGTCCTGAACTTCAACGCAGGTCTTCGTGCCTATTATTTCGCCTTCGCGGCGCTGGGATGGGTCGTCGATCCCGTGCTGTTCATGGCTGCGACCATCGGCGTGATGATGGTGCTGGCGCGCCGCCAGACCGGGTCGGCGGCGCTGCGGCGGGTTTCCCGATACGCGCGGAAGGTCGGCGCAACGCCCCCTCAATGACGGCTGTCCCGGCGGCGGGCAGAACAACAGCTTCCCTTCCGGCATTTCAGCCTTGGGGCGGCGTCGCAGCCGGAGCCGCCGCCGCAGGGAGGGCAGCCATGGCCAAGCAATACGACCTTCTCGCCCTGGGGACCGGAACGGCGGCCTCCGCCGCAGCTTCCCGCTGCCGGGGGGCGGGATGGCGCGTCGCGGTCGTCGACCACCAGCCTTTCGGCGGGACGTGCCAGCTTCGGGGCTGCGATCCGAAGAAGGTGCTGGTCGGCGCCGCCGCCGCGATCGACCATGACCGGCGCCTCGCCGGCAAGGGCGTTCTCGGCCCCGCCCGGCCGGAAATCGATTGGCCGGGCCTCCTCCGCTTCAAGGAAAGCTTCACTGCGGACGTGCCCCAGGCGAAGGAGCGGAGCTTCGCCGACAGCGGAATCGACGCCTATCATGGCCGCGCCCGGTTCACCGGCACGAACAGCGTCGAAATCGCGGGCGAGACGATCGAAAGCCGATTCATCCTGATCGCGACCGGAGCCGTCCCGATGCGGCTCGGCATCGCGGGGGAGGAGCTGCTTGCTACCAGCACGGATTTCCTGAACCTCCGCGACCTGCCGGCCTGCATCGTCTTCATCGGGGGCGGCTACATCGCAGCCGAGCTGGCCCATGTGGCGGCCCGCGCCGGTGCCCGCGTGACCGTCCTGGAACGGTCGGACCGGACGCTCGCGCCGTTCGATGCGGATCTGGTCGCCTGGCTCATGGAGCGTACGCGCGCCCTCGGCATCGATCTCCGTACCGGCACCCGCGTCGATTCGGTCGCCCGCGACGGGGCGACCTTCGTCGTCCGCGCGACCGGCCCCGGCGGGCAGGAGACGCTACCGGCGGACCTGGTCGTCCACGCGGCGGGACGGGTGCCGGATCTCGAACCGCTGGACCTGCCGGCGGCAGGCGTCCGGACGGAGAAGGGGCGTCTGGCCCTGAACGGCCATCTGCAAAGCGTCTCCAATCCGTCCGTCTATGCGGCCGGGGACGCCGCGGCGAAGGGGCCGCCCCTGACCCCCGTCGCCGGCCGTGACGGCCGAATCGCGGCCCGGAACATGCTCGAGGGCAATGTCGCAGTGCCGGACTATCTCGGCGTGCCGAGCGTCGTCTTCACCATCCCCCCGCTCGCCGCCGTCGGCATGGGCGAACGCGAGGCCGGGGAGAGGGGACTGAAGTTCCGTGTGCGCCAGCAGCGCGCCCCGGACTGGTACACGGCCCGCCAGGCGGCCGAGTCCGCCTACGGCTTCAAGGTCCTGGTCGAGGAGGAGACGGACCGCATTCTGGGCGCCCATCTTCTGGGACCGGACGCCGCGGAGGTCATCAACCTTTTCGCGCTCGCGATCCGTCAGGGCCTGCGGGCGGAGACGCTGAGGGACGCGGTCTTCGCCTACCCGACCGGCGCCTCCGACATCGCCTACATGCTCTAGATCCGCTCGCACCGCGACGCTGCGTTGCGAACGCATGCCTCGCCTGCCTGATGCCTTCGTTGACAAGGGCCGGGAGTGCCGTGTTTAGTCCCCCTTTT
>JAJUFW010000182.1 GCA_029263555.1 Alphaproteobacteria bacterium | reverse complement strand
CGCCATGCGCGGCAAGCGCCCCGCGTTCGACGAAGAGCGGCTGGTCGATCGTCAGTCCGACAGCATCGCCGGTACGGGCGACGCGCGGCGACCGTCCCCAGGCTTCCAGGGTGAGCACACGCGCCGTCCGGCCGCCCGGCAGGAACAGCAGTTCGTCCCCTACCCGCAGGGTGCCGCTCTCGACGCGGCCGACCAGCACGCGCTTCTCATCCCGGCGGTAGACATCCTGGATCGGCAGGCGCAGCGGACGCGCGGCCGGGGCCGCGGCGGCCGGCAGCCGGTCGAGCGCCTCGAGCAGGGTCGGCCCCCGATGCCATCGCATCGCGTCCGAACGCGAGACCAGGGTCTCGCCAAGACGGGCGGCCACGGGAACGACCGCCGCCGGAACGATCCCGAGGCCTTCGAAATGCCGGGCGAGGTCCGCGGCGACGGCATGGAAGCGGGCCTGATCGTAGGCGGCGACGTCCATCTTGTTGACCGCGACGACGATCCGCTCGATGCCGAGGAGGTGCAGGAGATAGGCATGGCGCCGGGTCTGCTCGCGCACGCCCTCGGCTGCATCGACGACCAAGAGCGCCGCCGCGGCGGACGCCGCCCCGGCGATCATATGGCGAAGGAATTCGCGATGCCCGGGCGCATCGATCAGCACATAGCGGCGACGCGCCGACCGGAAGCCGATCCGCGTCGTATCGATCGTGACCGCCTGATCGCGCTCGGCCTGGAGCGCATCGAGGACGAAGGACCATTCGAGCACCGTCCCCCGCCTGCGGCACATCGCTTCCAGGTCGGGCAGACGACCTTCCGGAAGGCTGCCGGTGTCGTGCAGAAGCCGACCGATCAGGGTCGACTTGCCGTGGTCGACATGACCGACCACCACCAACTCCAGCGGCCCCTGCCCCGCCCCGCTCATAGATAGCCTCCGGTCCGCAGCCGCTCGAACGAATCCTCTGTCTCGTGATCCATGGTCCGGCCGGACCGCTCGGCGACCCGAGTCGCCTCCAGCTCCGCGATGATCTCGTCGATGGTGGCCGCCGTCGAGGCGATGGGCCGGGTGATGTTCTTCTCGCCCAAGGAACGGAAGCGTTTGCCGTCGCGGGCGAAGTAGAGCGGCACGATGGGCAGCCCTTCCGCCCGCGTGTAGCGCCAGATGTCGAGTTCGGTCCAGTCCAGCAGGGGATGGATCCGGAGATGGCCGCCTTCCGGAACCGATGTTTCGAACAGGTCCCAGAACTCGGCCGGCTGGTTGCGGACGTCCCAGGCGCCGTCGGGGCCGCGCGGACTGAACACCCGCTCCTTCGCCCGCGTTGCCTGCTCGTCCCGGCGGATTCCGACCAGGACGCCGCGATAGCCCTCCCGCGCGATCAGGGCCTGCAGGCCGCAGGTCTTGCGCGCCGCCGCCCGGCTCGCGGGCGGCAGCGCCGGGTCGGCCGGTTCCGGCGGGCAGGGTTCGATCCGCAGGTCCAGCTTCCATTCGGCGGCAATACGGTCCCGGAATTCATAGACCTCGTCGAGTTCGAGGCCGGTATCGAGCTGGACGACGGGAAAGGGTACGCGCCCGAAGAAGGCCTTGCGGGCAAGCCACAGAAGCGCGTTGGAATCCTTGCCGACCGACCACAGCAGGCAGAGCGGCCTGACCCGAGCATAGGCTTCCCGCAGCAGCCAGATCGTACGGGATTCAAGCAGCTGGATGTGCCTGTCGCTGTGCATGCCTCGACGGTCCCCGATCCCGTGACGTGCTCCCTTCCGCGTCTGGCGCCGCCGTCTTGATGCGCCAGCCCGCGCGACCTAGTTTGGGCCGGAATCGTAGGAGTTCCCCGTGCCCCGCGCCCTCGGACAGCCCTCTCCAGAACCTTCCTCCTCCACCATCCGCCGGATCGCCGTAATCGGTGGCGGCGCGTGGGGGACGGCCCTGGCGGTGACGGCCCGCCGGGCCGGCTGCGACGTGGTCCTGTGGGCGCGCGATCCCGATGTGGTGGCGTCCATCAACGGAAACCACGCGAACCCGGACTTCCTGCCGTACATAACACTCGACCCGGCGATCCGGGCCACGACGGACCTGTCGGAGGCGACAGCGCAGGCAGAAGCGGTGCTCCTGGTCGTGCCCTCCCAGTTCCTGCGCGGGGTGGTCCGCCGGCTCGCCGGGCTTGTCGCGCCGACGGCGCCGCTGGTCATCTGCTCGAAGGGGATCGAGGCGGAAACCGGCCTCCTCATGTCCGAGATGATCGCCGAGGAGCTGCCGGGCCAGCCGCTGGCCGTCCTTTCCGGCCCGACCTTCGCGGGCGAAGTCGCGCGCGAGCAGCCGACGGCGGTCACGCTGGCCACGGCCGAGCCGTTCCACCCGTCCGCTGCCGAGGGGCTGGGAGCCCGCCTTGCCCAGGCGCTCGGAACGCCGTCCTTCCGGCCCTATGTCAGCGACGACGTGATCGGGGCCGAAATCGGGGGGGCCGTGAAGAACGTGCTGGCAATCGCCTGCGGCATCGCCGAGGGCCGAGGCATGGGGGCCAACACGCGGGCGACGCTGATCACGCGCGGCCTTGCGGAGCTGGCCCGACTGGCCGCCGCCAAGGGCGGGCGGCCGGAAACGCTGATGGGCCTGTCCGGCGTCGGCGACCTCACGCTCACCTGCTCCAACCCGCAGTCCCGGAACATGTCCTTCGGCATCACGCTCGGCCGGGGGGCGTCGATGGACGAGGCGCTGGCCGGCCGCCGCGCCGTGGTCGAGGGCATCGCCAATGCGGCCTCCGTGACGGCGCTGGCGCGACGGCTCGGGATCGAAATGCCGATCTGTTCGGCCGTCAACGCCATCCTGCATGAGAACATGCCGATCGAGACGGCGATCCGCGCCCTCCTCGACCGTCCCTGGCGGGCGGAACCGCCCCACCTGGACTGGGCCTAAGGAGAACGGAAGCCCGCCCGGTCAGGCGCCGTGCGAGGCGCCCTGCTCTACCCGGCGCGGCGCCCGGCGACGGCGACGGCGGGCCTGGGGCTTGTCGTCCGTGTGGCCTTGCGTGCGACGGGCGGGCTTCGCCGCCGGGGCTTGCGCGCCGCGGCCCTGCCTCGCCGGCTGCGCCGTGGCCGCGGCGACCGGAGCGGCCCCGGTGTGGGCGGATCGGAACGGATGGTCCTCGACGACCGGAACCTTCTGACGGATCAGCTTCTCGATGTCCCGGAGATAGGCCCGTTCCTCGCGGTCGCAGAAGGATACCGCGATGCCGTCCGCCCCGGCCCGGGCCGTGCGGCCGATCCGATGAACGTAGGTTTCCGGAACGTTCGGCAAGTCGAAGTTGACGACATGGGACACGCCGTCGATGTCGATCCCGCGGGCGGCGATGTCCGTCGCCACCAGGACCCGGATCGCGCCCGAACGGAAACCGGCGATGGCGCGCTGGCGGGCCGTCTGCGACTTGTTGCCGTGGATCGCCTCTGCGCCGATGCCGGCCTTGGTCAGGTGCTCGGCGACACGATTCGCCCCGTGCTTGGTCCGGGTGAAGACGATGACGCGGGTCATCGCCGGATCCTTCAGCACATGGGCAAGGAGCGGGCGCTTGTCGTCCTTCTCCACGAACATCACGCTCTGGGAGATCCGTTCCGCGGTCGTCGCGACCGGCGTCACCTCCACGCGCACCGGATCGGTCAGCATGCCGGCGGCAAGCCGGGCGATGTCGTCAGGCATGGTGGCCGAGAAGAGAAGCGTCTGGCGGTCGCGCGGCAGGGCCTTCAGGACGCGCTTCACGTCATGGATGAAGCCCATGTCCAGCATCCGGTCCGCTTCGTCCAGGACGAAGATCTCCAGCCGGTCGAGCGACAGGTGTCCCTGCTGCATGAGGTCGAGGAGACGGCCGGGCGTGGCGACCAGGATGTCCACGCCGCGCGCCAGCGCGTTCACCTGTGGCTGATGGCCGACGCCCCCGAAGATGACGGCGCGGCTGAGCTTCAGATGGCGGCCATAGGCGCGGAAGCTTTCTTCGATCTGGATCGCCAGCTCGCGCGTCGGCGTCAGGACCAGGGCCCGCGCGCCCTTCGGCTGGGGACGCCGGGATGTGCGGGTGAGCGCGTCCAGGATCGGCAGCGCGAAGGCCGCCGTCTTGCCGGTACCGGTCTGGGCAATGCCTAGAAGATCGCGGCCTTCGAGCAGGTGGGGGATGGCCTGGCGCTGAATGGGCGTCGGCTCGACATAGCCCTCGCCGGCCAGCGCGCGCTGAATCGGTTCGATGAGGGCGAGATCCTTGAAAAGTGTCATTCGATTGGAACCTGGGTTGGCCCCGGACCCGCCCGTTATGGCACGCGACGGCCGAACGGCCGGCGCGCCGCAAGGGATGCGGGCGGGTCGAAAGGGCGGATTGTATGGAAAGGAGTGGGGTGTTTTCCCTTGCGCAGGCGAGATCGGGACGCCGCTTCCGCGAATGCCCGATGGTCAGGAGCCCCCTGCCGCGCGCATAAGGGAAAAGATGGAAATCTGCGGTCGAAACGGCATCGGAGCGTGTCGCACGCCCGGCGCGGATGCCTTCCGTTCATCCGGTATGGGCTATTTGGCCCGCCCGGTCAACAAGCAATTCGGGCGGGAAGCGTCGCCGCTCCCCGCCCCTCCCCGCCGAAGCGGGGATTAGGTCCTGGTGGTTCTGGGGTCGTTCTAGGCCAGCTTCAGATTGCCGGCCGATTCGCGACCGTCCTTGCCCCGCACCATCTCGAACTCGACCCGGTCGCCTTCCGAGAGAGTGTGAAGACCCGCGCTTTCAACGGCGCGGATGTGGACGAAAACGTCGCGGCCACCATCTTCCGGCTGAATGAAGCCGTAGCCCTTGGTGGCGTTGAACCACTTAACGGTACCTGTCTGCATGTGGGGAATTCCTAGGGTCTGTTGGCGTTGCCGCCGTCGTCATACGCGTCGGAAAGAGAGTGCGACCGAAGCAGGTCCGACGTCTCGAGCGAACTCAAAATGTCTTCGCTGAAAGGCAGTTTTCCAACCGACGCCGATGAGGTGGGCGCTTGCGGCGCGGAAGGCAAGAGAAATCCGCATGCCGGATCGCCGACACTGGAGCCGGCCCGACGGCCCATGCTAGGGTCGCCTGGCCCAATTCGGCACAGCCGACCCAGTGGATTACAACCGATGCCATCCTTCGACATCGTCTCCAAGACCGACGTTCACGAGGTCGACAACGCGCTGAACTCCGTCACGCGGGAGATCGGCCAGCGGTTCGACTTCAAGGGCTCCAAATGCTCGGTCGAGCGCAAGGAGAACGAAATCGTCATCCTTGCCGACGACGACCTGAAGCTGAAGCAGATGCACGAGCTCCTGAAGGTCCACCTGACGCGCCGCAAGGTCGATGCCGGCGCGCTGGAGTTCAAGCCGCCGGAGAAGGCCTCCGGCAACACCCTGCGCCAGACGGTCGTCATCCGGCAGGGGATCGACAAGGAACTCGCCAAGAAGCTCGTCAAGGCGATCAAGGATTCCAAGATGAAGGTCCAGCCCGCGATCCAGGGCGACGAGCTACGCGTCAGCGGCAAGAAGATCGACGACCTGCAAGCGGCTATCGCCTTGATCAAGGGCCTCAATATCGAGCAGCCGCTGCAATACGTGAACTTCCGGGACTAAGCCGCTTGCCCGCCGGCACCCGCCCGATCGGGCGGGTGTCCCGCGGCCCGGCTAAAGCACCGTCAGCATGCTAGCGACCAGGGGATGCCGGACGATGTCGCCGTCCTTCAGCCGGACGACGGCGATGTCTTCCAAGGCCTCCAGCCGGCCCGCGATCTCCGCCAGGCCCGACATGCCCGGAAGCAGGTCCGACTGGTCCGGGTCGCCGGTCAGCACCATGGTCGAATGCCATCCGAGCCGGGTCAGCAGCATCTTGATCTGGGTGTAGGTGCAGTTCTGCGCCTCGTCGATGACGATGAAGGCGTTGTTCAGGGTTCGCCCGCGCATATAGGCGACCGGCGCGATCTCGATCGATCCGTCGGCAATCAGGTTCTTGAGCTGCCGGGCGCCGAGCCGGTCGGAGAGCGCGTCGTAGAGGGGCCGCAGATAGGGCGCCAGCTTGTCGTGGAGATCGCCCGGGAGATATCCCAGGCTCTCTCCGGCCTCCACCGCCGGCCGGGACAGCAGGATCTTGCCGACCGTTCCGGCCTCGAACGCCTCCACGGCCTTGGCGATCGCGAGATAGGTCTTCCCGGTTCCGGCCGGACCCAGCGCGACGACCAGGCTGCGCCGGTCGATCGCCTCCAGAAGCTGGGCGGCGGAGCGGTCGGCAAAACCGTCGAGCGTCAACAACTGTTCCCGCGTCAGGTCGTAGAGGTCGGCCAGGTCTCGGACGAGCCCGCGGTCGACCAGTTGGGCCACGGTCTTCTTTCCCAATCCTTCGATGTT
>JAJUFW010000725.1 GCA_029263555.1 Alphaproteobacteria bacterium | reverse complement strand
GCAACAGCGACGACGCGGCGAATGCGATCGACCGGGGCGTGGAAGCGCTCAACGGCGCGATCAAGGAGGTGCGGCGGCTGTCGCACGCCCTGCGGCCGCGCGTCCTCGACGATCTGGGCCTGACGCCGGCCTTGCAGGCCCTCAGCCACAACTTCACCGAGCGCACCGGCATCGCCGTCACGTTCCGGGCGACGGCCCTGAGGCGAACGCCCAAGCCCGAAGCCAGCACGGCGCTCTATCGCGTGGCGCAGGAAGCGCTGAGCAATGTCGAGCGCCATGCCGGGGCGACGCGCGTCGACATCGAGCTGTCGAGCGTCGGCGGCCGCGTCCGGATGACGATCCGCGACAACGGACACGGTTTCGCCGAAAGGGCCGGCGGGGACTCGATTCCGCGCATGGGCGGACTCGGCCTGCGCAACATGCAGGAGCGGATGGCCCATTTCGGCGGTATGTTGCGGGTGGACTCGACGTCGCAGGGAACGACGCTGACGGCGACATTGCCGAAGTCCGCGATGCTGAAGCCGGACCGGAGGCCCGAAGCCGCATGACCCGGGCAAACGCCATCAAGGTGCTGCTGATCGACAACCACCCGCTGGTCCTGGACGGCCTGCGGGCGGTGCTGGAGACCTACGACCACATCCAGGTCGTCGGTGCGGCGGGACTGGCCCTCACCGGGCTTGAGATCGCGGAGCGGACCCGGCCAGAGGTCATCCTTCTCGACATCAACATGCCGCAGATCAACGGCATCGACGCCATCCGGCTCTTCCGGGAGCGGCTGCCGGAAACGCGCATTCTGATGCTCTCCATGCACGACAGCCGGGAATATATCTCCACCTCGGTCATGCGCGGGGCATCGGGCTATATCCTCAAGGATGTTTCGACCGACGAGATCATCGTCGCCATCGAAACCGTGGCGGCCGGAAAGACCTATTTCTCCTCCGGCGTCTCGGAAGTGCTTCTGGAGCGCAAGGCCCACGAAAGCACTGTGCCGCTGACCGGGCGGGAACAGGACGTGCTGCTGCAGATCGCAGCCGGCAAAAGCAACCGGGAAATCGCGCAGTCCCTGGGCCTTTCGGCCGCGACCGTCGAGACGCACCGGAAGAACATAAAGAAGAAACTCGGAATCCCGACGACCGCGGGCCTGATCCGCTATGCCATCGACAACGGGCTGACTTAGGCCCGGCCGGACGCCTACCCAGTACTGGGTAGGCTTGTGCATTTGGCTTGTTCGGCATCTTGTCCCGGAAAGGCTGACGCCATACCAGTTTTCCCGACGGACCCGCCAGGACAAGGCGGGCCATCGGGAGGAAGACATAATGTCCGGGTTGTTGTCGCTTTCGCGCGCTATCGACGCGATCAATACGTTATTGGGCAAGGCGATTTCGTGGCTGCTGCTGGCAGCCGTGCTGATCAGCGCGATCAATGCAACGACGCGCAAGCTGTTCAGCCTCAGTTCGAACGCCTGGCTGGAAGCGCAGTGGTACCTGTTCTCGGCCGTGTTCCTGATCGCGGCGGGCTAT
>JAJUFW010000107.1 GCA_029263555.1 Alphaproteobacteria bacterium | reverse complement strand
CTCGCGCAGCTCCTCGATCCGCCCGGCATTCACGACGAAGGAATTGGCGGGCTGCTCGGCGATTTCCGGCGGCGTGATCAGGCGGATCGCGATGCCGTTCGCCTGCAGCGACAGCCAGTCGGGAACCGCGCCGGAGATGGCCGAAACCGTCTGTTCCCGGAACGCGTTGGCAAGCGTCGGACCGGCCTCGCCGACGACCACCGTCGTCACCTCGTCGATGCTGATGCCGCGGGTATCGAGCGCGATGGCAAGCGTCGCCCGGTCGCGGTCGCTGACGAGCCCCACGGTCGTCCCCTTCAGTTCCTCGACCGACTGGATCGGGCTGTCGGCCGATACGGCGATGCCTTCCGGCGCACGCTGCATCACCTCGTACACGACCTTGATCGGACTGCCGGCCGACACCGCCTGGAAGGTCTGCGGCGCATCCAGCATCGCGAGGTCGGCCTGCCCGTTCTGGACGAAGGCGACATAGGGCACCGTCGTGGAGGACGGCAGGAGATTGACCTCGATCCCCTCCTCCTCGAAATAGCCGAGCGCCTCGCCGGCGATCAGCGGATAGAAGTTCGCCGAGCGCGGCAGCGGCATGATGACGTTGATCGTCGTCAGCTCCTGGGCCCGCGCCTGATGCACGGAGACCGTCAGCGGCATCGCAACCAACGCCGCCGCCGATAATGTCACGTAAAGCCTGGCCTTGTGATGCATCGCTTCCTCCTTGCGTTGGCGCGGTTCCCATACTTGCCGCGCGCTATTGTTGCCGGGGGTTCGGCCTCACCAATCAGACAGGGGGGCTCAATCGACGCGCCAGTTCCGTGCCTTCTTCTTGCTGAGGGCGACCATGCGGGCGTCGTGCCGCCAGAAGACCAGCCAGTTGTCCGCTGCTTCCGTGAGAACGAAGAGGATGTAGCCCATCACGGTCAGCATCACGAGGACGGCAAAGGACGACGCCATGTTCAGCGAGAACGTGTACCGCTGCATGAGAACGCCCATGCCTTCGCTTGCCGAGATGAACTCGCCGACGATGGCGCCGATGAGGGCGAGCGAGATCGCGGTCTTCAGGCCGGCCATGATGATCGGCATCGCGTTCGGCAGCATGAGCCGCCAGAAGATCTGGCTTTTCTTCGCGCCGAGCGAATGGAACATCTCGAGGGCGTCCTCGTCGACGTTGAGAAGCCCGGTCAGCGTGTTGATGAAGGGCGGGAAGAAGCAGATCAGCGCGGCGATGCCGATCTTGGGCCCGATCCCGAAGCCCAGCCAGGCGATCACGATCGGCGCCAGCGCGATGCGCGGCGTCACCTGGATGGCCACGATGTAGGGCGAGATGTAGCGCCGGAAGGATTCGTTGAGTCCGGCCGCAATAGCCAGGGCGATGCCGATGGCCGATCCGATCACGAAGCCTGCCAGCGCCTCGTAGAGGGTGACCCCGAAATGCCACCAGACATTGCCCTGGATGAAGGCGAGATTGACGAGAGAGACGGCGATGGCGCTCGGCCGTGGCAGGATGAGCTGATCGACCCACCCGAATGCCGAGACGCACTCCCAGGCGCCGATCACGACGAGGAACAGGGCGATATGCTTGCCGATGCGCGTGGCCCTCGTTTCGCCCTTTTCCTGGACCGCCTGTTCGGGAAGCGTGGTTTCGAAAGTCGTGCTCATGCGCCGGCTCCCAGAATGGCGCGGACCTCGGTCACGAGTTCGTTGAACTCGGGCGACTGAAGCAGCGAGATCTCGCGCGGACGTCGGAAGGGAACGTCGACGATTTGGGCCAGCCGGCCGGGCCGCGGCGTCATCACCATGACCCTGTCGGCTAGGAAGATCGCTTCGCTGATGTTGTGGGTGACGAAGAGCGTGGTGGCCCGGATTTCATCGACGATGCGCAGAAGCTCCAGATTCAGGCGCTCCCGCGTGAATTCGTCGAGCGCGCCGAACGGCTCGTCGAGCAGCAGGATCTCCGCCCCGGTCTGAAGCAGGCGGGCCAGCGCCACACGCTGCTGCATGCCGCCCGAAAGCTGTCGGGGGAAGGCGAACTCGAAATCCTTGAGCCCCGTCATGCGCAAGAGTTCGATGGCCCGCTTCTTGTCGTCCGTCGTCGGCTTGCGCGTCATTTCGGTCGGCAGCAGGACGTTCTCGACCGCCGTCCGCCACTCGAGCAGGGTGGGTCGCTGAAACATCATGCCGACGTCCTTCCTCGGGGCGTCCACCTCTCGTCCGTTGACGGTCAGCGTTCCGGACGTCATCGGAATGAGGCCGGCGATCAGCCTGAGAAGGGTCGACTTGCCGCAACCGCTTGGCCCCACAAGCGAGACGAACGAGCCCTTCTCCACGCTGAAGGACGCCCCCTCGACCGCGATCACGGATTCCGAAAACCGCTTCGTGACGTTGACAGCCTCGATGACGACCTTCGCCGCCTGGGCGCTCGGTGCCGCCGAGGCATCCGCTGAGGGGACCGCAAGAGCACTCATCATCGTTTCCTCCTCCCAACGCTTGGCTGGCGCGCCCCCGGTCTTGCCGGACCGGAGCGATGTTGCCGATCGTGGCTCGGGCGTCGTTCTTCCGCGCGACCCGTTCGCTTCCCGCGAGCCACTGCTTCCCCGTCGATCGCTCGGCGATGCCTCCCGGCTCCGGCGCCAGGCGCCTGGCGCCGGATCTCTTTTTCCGATGTTCCCGTCAGCCGATGATCGGCCGTTTCTCCAAGGCCCGAAGAATCTGGCTGCGGGACTTCGTCACGTGACGCCGCATCACACGCGCGGCGGCGTTGCCGTTGCGCTCCTGCAAAGCGTCGATGATCGCGATATGATCCCGGAGCGGGTCATCGAACCCTCCCTTCCCGCTCAACATGGAAAGGCTCACGATGCAGAGCCGGTCGTAGACATCCATCAGGCGCCGGGTCTCGTCAGAAAGGCGCCGGTTCTGGGACAATAGGCTCAAGGCATGATGGAAGGTGCGGTTGTATTCGGTAAACCGCGCCGCCGACGACTGATCCGCGGTCCGAAAACGGTCGAGATCCCGAAGCTCCGCGTCGCTGGCGATACGCGCCACCTTCTTTACCGTTTCCGTTTCAAGGATCAGCCGGAGCTCGATGATGTCCTCCGCGTCCTTGACTGATATGGCACGAACCCGGTGACCGCGCCGCGGCTCGATGTCGACGAGCCCTTCCAGTTCGAGCTTCTGCATCGCGTCGCGGACCGGCGATTTGCTGACCCCGAGACGCTGCGCGAGCTCACTTTCCCGGATCTCGGCACCTGGCATGAGTGAGCAGGAGATGATCTCGCTCCGGACCAGCTCGTAGACCCTGTTGCGTGCCAAGCTCATTCAACGGGATCCTTCGTGATATATCACCAAATTACCAGAACGCTAATTTATCGGTCAATAACTAACAATCGTCAGGATCAAAAATTTTATGAACGTTCGCGATCGGGTAACAGATATTCCCGCGCAGTGGCATCCGCCCGGCAAGGCGGGCAGCTAGGCGCTCCGCTCGACGGCGACGGCGTTGCCCGTCTCGGCCGATCGGCTTACAGCCTCAAGAACGGCGATGTTCTCGATCTTCTGTTCGTCCGTGATCGGATAGGGCGCGCGGCCATGGACGGCCTCGGCGAAGGTTTCCAGGTTGGCCCTCACCGAGTCGGCCCAATCATAGACCCGCACCTGAGGCTCGCCTTTCGCGGGCTGGAGGGTCAGCGTCGCCGACCCGACCGTGTCGGGATGCGTCTCGTTCCGGACCTCGACCCACGCATCGGAGCCGAAGACGGTGAAGCGCAGATAGATCGGCGTGACCAGCGTTGCGTTGAGATAGGCGGTCGCGCCGGAGGCGAATTTCAGCAGCACCGAAACCACGTCGCCGTTCTCGGATTTCAGAACGCGATTGGCGGTGGAGGCGAAGACCGACTCGACATTGCCGAAAAGATTGATGAAGGCATCGGTGAGATGGATGCCCATGGCGGTCATGCCGGCGGCGGGCGATTCCTTTGCCGATCGACGCCAGTCTGTCTGCGGTACGTCGACGAGCTTGTCGTGGCTGAAATTCGCCTCGGCATGCATGATGGTGCCGAGCGCCCCGTCGCGCACCAGGCGCTCCACCTCCATCATGGCGGGCTCGTAACGGCGCTCATGGCCGATTCCGAGCATGACGCCCGCCGCCCGGCAGGCCTCGACGCAGCGGACCGCGTCGGCGCGGCTGAGCGCGAGCGGCTTTTCGCAGAAGACGTGCTTCCCCTTCCCGGCCGCGGCCACGACCTGCCGCACATGCAGGGAATTGGGCGTCGCCAGAATGACCGCGTCGATGCCGGGGTCATCGAGGACTTCGTCATAGGATGTCGTGAGCCGGATTCCGAAGTCCTTCACGAATTCCCGGTGCGGCTCGGGATTGACATCGACGGCGGTGACGATGCGCAACCGGTCCGACGTGGCCATGCGCCGGATGATGGTCTTGCCCCACCAACCGAGTCCGAGAATGGCTGCCTGGATCATCGTAGCGACCTCCCCCCTCTAGCCACTGTCTTAGCCACTGAGGTCCCGCGCTGCCCGGACCTTCGTCGCGCGACCCGCGGTCAGCGCGCCGCGGTCGCGTACGGAACGTTTCGGCGGCCGTACCGGCGCACGCGCACATTCGCCTGCTCGGCATGCCCGAGAAAGCCTTCGAGCACGCAGAGGCGCGAGCAGTATTCCCCGACCCGCGCGCTCGCCTCGTCGGTCAGGACCCGCTGATAGGTGCAGGTCTTCAGGAATTTCCCGACCCAGAGCCCGCCCGTATACCGCGCCGCCTTCCGCGTCGGCAGCGTGTGGTTCGTGCCGATCACCTTGTCGCCGAAGGCGACGTTGGTCCTGGGCCCGATGAACAAGGCGCCGTAGTTGCACATGTTGTTCAGGAAGAAATCCGGGTCGCGCGTCATGACCTGCACGTGCTCGGAGGCGATGCGGTCCGCTTCGGCCAGCATCTCCTCGTCGCTGTCGCAAAGGATCACCTCGCCGAAGTTTTCCCAGGCCTCGCGCGCGATCGGCGCCGTCGGCAGGATGGCAAGAAGCCGCTCGACCTCGGCCATGGTGTCGCGGGCAAGCGCCTCGGAGGTCGTCAGCAGGATCGCCGGCGATGTCGGGCCGTGCTCGGCCTGCCCCAGAAGATCCGTCGCGCAGATCTCGCCGTCGACGGTGTCGTCGGCGATGACCAGGGTCTCGGTCGGCCCTGCGAAGAGATCGATGCCGACGCGCCCGAAGAGCTGCCTCTTGGCTTCGGCGACGAAAGCGTTGCCTGGACCGACGAGCATGTCCACGGGCGCGATCGTCTCCGTGCCCAACGCCATCGCGCCGACCGCCTGGACGCCGCCCAGGACCAGGATCTCGTCGGCGCCGGCGAAATGCATCGCGGCCACGATCGCCGGGTGGGGCCCGTTCTGGAACGGCGGCGCCGCGGCCAGGATGCGGCGGACGCCCGCGACCTTCGCCGTCACCACGCTCATATGCGCCGACGCGACCATCGGGTACTTGCCGCCCGGCACATAGCAGCCGACGCTGTCGACGGGGATGTTGCGGTGGCCCAGGATCACGCCCGGAAGCGTTTCGACTTCCAGGTCCAGGAGGCACGCCTTCTGCTTCTCGGCGAAGTTCCGGACCTGGGCCTGCGCAAAGCGGATGTCGTCGAGATCGGATTTCGGGACCTTGGCGATCGCCTGCTCGATCTCCTGCTCGCTCAGGCGGAAGCTTTCGGGCGACCAATTGTCGAACTTTTCCGAAAGCATCCGGACCGCGGCGTCGCCCCGCGCTTCGATGTCGGCCAGGATCTGCTCGACCGTTGCGCGGACCTTCGCATCGGCTTCGGCGCGTCCCTCCGCGCCGGCGGCTTTCTTGAGATGACGGGCCATCGGTATCGCCCTCCGCTCCGAGAGGCCAAAGCGCGCGGAATCCGTCGGACCGCGGGCAAGTCCTCTCCAGTGGTTCTCCCAGACCTGCGGCCTGGCCGGCCGTTCTTCGGCGCACTTGAAGCGCCGGCTTATTTATCGAGTGAAAACTTCCCCAAGACCGGTGTCAAGACGATTTCGCATCTTGCGCGCCTCTCCGATCCCTCTTAATTTATCAGGCGATAACGTTTAGGCACAGCCGCGGAGGCGACGCCATGGCGACCACCGGCATCAATCACCTGTCGATCGGCTCGACGAATGTCGACGAATCGATTCGGTTCTACCGGGATCTCTTCGGGATGGAGTGCATCCCCACCTACAATTTCGGCTTCCGCACGCAATACATGCGGTGCGGCAATCAGCAGATTCACATCTTCGCCCTGCCCGACACGACGCCGCGCTATCAACATTTCGCGCTCAACGTCGACGACTTCATGAGCGTCTACGAGAAGGCGAAGGCCAGGGGCCTGATCGATCACGAGACCTTCGGCAACGGCGTCAACGAACTGCCCGACGGGGCCGTGCAGATGTATCTGCGCGATCCGGGCGGCAATCTCGTGGAAGTCAACTGGCCCGACGTCTCGACGCTCGACCGTGCCCGCATTCCGGAAATGAAGCGTCTGGCGGACCGTTTCGAGCAGACCGGCGAAAACCTCGAGGCGACCCTGTTCCTCGATCGCAAGGCCAAGGCGCCTACCGTCTGACCGGTATCGGCCCGAACGGTCGCACAGGACAGCAGGAGACGAACCATGGTCGATCCGCAGACGACGACCCTTCGGAACGCGCGCCCTTCTCACGGACCTGGCCACGACGAACTGCTCGAGCGCGCCCGCGCCCTGGTCCCGACGCTTGCGGCGCGGGCCGAGGAGGCGGAGAGGCTGCGTCGCCTTCCCCCGGAAAGCGAGCGCGACCTGCACGAGACGGGCCTTTATCGAATGCTGCAGCCGCAGCGGGTCGGCGGATCCGAGCTCGACTATAGCGCGCTGGTGACGCTCGGCGCTGCGGTCGCCCAGGGCTGCGCATCGACGGCGTGGAACCTGACCAATCTGGCGAGCCATCACTGGATGCTCGCCATGTTCCCGGAGGCGGCCCAGAACCGCCTATGGGGCGAGAATCCCGACGTCCTGATCGCCTCGTCCTTCATCTTCCCGGCCGGAAAGGTGAAGGCCGCCAAGAACGGCTACGTCCTCTCGGGCCGATGGCCGTTCTCGTCCGGCGTCGATCCGTCCGACTGGACCATGCTCGCCGGCATCGTTCGCGAGGACGGCGCCCCGCCCGACCACCGCGTCTTTCTGGTGCATCGGTCGGAATACGAGATCATCGACACGTGGCACGTGTCCGGTCTCAAGGGGACGGGATCGAAGGACGTCGTCTGCGAGGACGTGTTCGTGCCGGCCGAAATGACCGTTTCGGTCGCTGACCTGAAGGGCGGCCCCACCCCGGGGAGCGAGGTCAATCCGAATCCGCTCTACCGGCTGCCGGTCTTCGCGCTCTTTCCGGCGATCCTCTCCGGCGTCGGCCTCGGCAATGCGGAGGCCTGCTACGCGCACTATGTCGACCGGTCCCGGTCGCGGACCGCCAGCTACAGCGGCGCCAAGCTCTCGGATCTTCAGAGCACGCAGATTAAGATCGGTTCGGCGGGGACGCGAATCTCGGTCGCCCGCCGGACCATGATCGGCATATGCGAGGACGCCATGGCCGATGCCCGGCGCGGCATCGTTCCCGACTTGGCGACAAAGCTTGCCTATCGGCGCGACCTCGCCTACGCAACCAATCTCTGCACCGAGGCGGTCGACATCATCCACGCTGCCAGCGGAGCGCACGCCCTTTATCTCTCAGGCCCGCTGCAGCGATGGTTCCGCGATGCCCATGCGGTCATCGCACACATCGCGTTCAACATGGATGCCGCGACCGCCGCCCATGGCCGGATCGCCCTGGGTCTGGAAACCGACAACCATGTGGTTTGAGGCCAGACGCCCGGGAGCGGCCCGCCGCACCGCAAAGCCACGAAAGATATTCACCGTCGATCGAGAGGTTTATGCCAGCTAGGCCAAAATCCAACGCCCCGGCCGCCGGACCGGTCGCGGCCGGGGCCCAGACGCCGCGCCCGGTGCGGAGCCAGGAACGGTTCATCGAGATCGCCCGGGAG
>JAJUFW010000714.1 GCA_029263555.1 Alphaproteobacteria bacterium | reverse complement strand
TGGTATCGGAGGACAACTCGTATCCAACCGTGGCGGAGCGCGCAAATTTTGCGCGCCAGATCATGAAATGGCTCGAGGGCGGGCGCAGTTATTCGTCACACCCTCCCGCTGCGGCCGCGCCACGCCAGAAGGTCGGACCTTATTGAGTTCGTCGACGCGCCGGCCAGTTCCGGCAGGGACGGGGTAAGGACCGGGAAGCGCACCCAGACGGTGGTCGAGGTATGGTCGTGATACTCGACCTCCGCATCGGCAAGGGCGGTCTTCTCGACGACGGACCACAGCACCGGCCGCAGCCCCCGATAAAGGCCGCCGTTCAGCAGGAACTTGTGGATCTCGCGGACGATCTGCGCTTCGGCCGGGTTGGTCATCGTGAGATAGGGACGGTCCCAGTCGCCGATGACGCCCAGGCGCTGGAACTCCTCCGACTGGACCTCGACCCAGTGGCGAGCGAATTCGCGGCATTCGGCGCGGAACTGCAGGACCGGCACCTCGTCCTTGTCCTTGCCGGCCGCGCGGTACTTCTCCTCGATCTTCCACTCGATCGGCAGACCGTGGCAGTCCCAGCCGGGAACATAGACGGAATCCTTGCCCAGCATCTGCTCGGCCCGGACGATGACGTCCTTCAGGATCTTGTTGACGGCGTGCCCGATATGGAGATTGCCGTTGGCGTAAGGCGGCCCGTCGTGAAGCACGAACTTCTCGCGCCCGCGGGACTGTTCGCGGAGCCGTTCGTAAAGGCGGGCGTCCCGCCAGCGCTTCAGCAGCTCCGGCTCCTTCTTGGGCAGGCCGGCGCGCATGGGGAAGTCCGTCTTCGGCAGGAAGACGGTTCCCTTGTAGTCCTCGGCCGTCTTCGTCGTGGTGCTGGAGCTCATCTCGAAACCTCGGGGGGCGGCGGCGCCCGGCGTCGGCACCGGGATCCGCTATTCTCGGAACCTTGAATTCGTCGGGAACGGGGTGTCGCGGCAAGCAAGAGGCGCCGCTGATCCGGCCCCCTCATCAGAGGGCCGGGCGACTAATTCGCTCGACGATTGGCGTATGACGCGCGTTCCACCGCATGGCGCCGCGGATGTTAGCGGAAAGGGCCGGCCGGTCAAGAAACGATGCGAGCGGAAGGCCCGGCGTGCTCCGCAATCTACTATGCAACTGATATATCAGACGTGATAGACATTCCCCGCGCGAGACTGCGCCCGGGCCCAACCGACGGCGCGCCGCCTCCGCGACAGCGACAACCGACGCGAAGCCGTGCCCCGCTCCTCTGCCTCCGCCATGATGGACGCCGCCGGCGAATGCCGATGACAGCAACGGTAGGGATCATGACAAACCACACGTTCAGTTGCATAGACGGCCATACCGGCGGCAATCCCGTCCGGCTGGTCGTGGGCGGGGCACCGCTGCTCCGCGGCTCGACGATGAGCGAGCGGCGGCAGGACTTCCTGCAGCGTTTCGACTGGATCCGCCGTGCCCTGATGTTCGAGCCGCGCGGTCACGACGTCATGTCCGGGTCGATCCTCTACCCGCCCCTTCGAAACGACTGCGACATCGCCATCCTGTTCATCGAGGTATCGGGCTGCCTGCCGATGTGCGGCCACGGCACGATCGGCACG
>JAJUFW010000609.1 GCA_029263555.1 Alphaproteobacteria bacterium | reverse complement strand
CGTTTTAGCAGCCTTCTCTATCTGCGACTGAGGGTCTGCAACGGCCCTTTTTTGGAGTTTCGTTCTTTATGATGAACCGTCGTAACTTCACGCGACCCGAGCCGTCCCGTACCAACGTGACGGCAGTGGTCAAGTGGTACAACCCGGCCAAAGGCTTCGGCTTCGTGCAACCATCGGACGGCTCCCCGGACGCCTTCCTGCATGCATCTGTTGTCGAGCAGTCCGGCCATCGTGCCATCCTGGAGGGCTCGACAATCGTTTGCGACCTGTCGGAAGGCCAGAAGGGACCGCAGGTGGTCGAGATCCACAGCGTGGACGCCTCGACGGCCAACCCCTCGAGCGGGTTCGGCGGAAGCGGCGGCTACAGCGGGGGATACGGCGGCTTCGACGGCCCGCCGCGCGGCCCGCGCGGTCCGGTCGGCGCCTCTGTGGAAGGCACGGTGAAGTTCTACAATGCCGCCAAGGGATTTGGCTTCATTACGCCGGACAATGGCGGCAAGGACGTGTTCGTGTCGTCCCGCACCCTGGAACGCGCCGGACTGTCGATCCTTGAGACGGACCAGCGGGTGCGCGTGACCACCCGCATGGGCCAGAAGGGTCCGATGGCGGATTCGGTGGAGCTTGCCTGAAGCTCTCAGCGGTTCCCGGCAGGATGCCTGACGAAGCGGCGGCCGATTGGCCGCCGCTTTCTTGTTTGCGTCAGCGGCTGTTCCCGCACCGCCGTTCCCGAAGCCCCGGAAAAGCGGGCCGCGCGCCGCCCTGTCGTCTGACGGACACCGCGCGTCGCATGCGCACATGCGACAACCCACCCGGCAGGACACTCTCCCGTCATTGCCTTTGCTGTCGGGAAGATCTCCTAAATGGCACTGTTCGAATTCCGGCAAACGAAACGCTCCACCGAAACGCTCCCGGCCCAGATCAAGGAATGGGTTCCGGCGTTCGTGCGGGACGCGTCGATCGAAACCCTGCCCCAGGTCGCCGCCAAGACGCCCAGCTACAGCGAGCTCTTCCCGGCGGGAACCTCGGTCTATATCGCCTATGTCCCCCGTTCGGACTGGCGGGACATCGTGCAGACGGCCAAGCGCCTGAAGTCGGAAGGCCTGAACCCGGTACCGCATGTCCCGGCCCGGACCATTCCGAACCGGGACGAGCTGGAGCGCTATCTCGGCCGCCTGGCCGAAGACGCCGGGGTGACCCAGGTGCTGGCGATCGGCGGCGACCTGCCGATCCCGGTCGGCGATTTCACCTGCACGATGGACGTTCTGGAGACGGGCCTGTTCGACCGGTTCGGCATCCGGCGGATCGGCGTCGCGGGGCATCCGGAGGGCAACAATGCGATCGGCGACGACGCGATCCTCGCCTCCTTGCGCGAGAAGAACGCCTTCGAAAGCAGGACCGACGCCGATCTCCACATCGTGACCCAGTTCTGCTTCGACGCGCGGACGATCATCGAGTGGGACAAGCGCCTGCAGCGCGCCGGCAACCGCCTGCCGATCCATATAGGCATCGCCGGGCCGGCGAAGCTGAAGAGCCTGATCCACTATGCCGCGCTCTGTGGCGTCGGGGCCTCGGCACGCATGGTCACGCGCCAGGCCGCGAACCTGACACGGCTGGCCTCGGTCGCCGCACCGGACGCGCTGGTCGCGGAACTTGCCCGCTACCGGGCGACCGATCCGGAATGCGGCATCACGAACGCCCATTTCTTCACCTTCGGCGGCCTTGCCCGCTCGGCCCGCTGGCTGGACGCGGCCCGCCAGGGCGATTTCACGCCGACCCGGACGGGCTTCGACGTCAACCGGGATCTGGAATAGAAGGGACCCGCGCAGACGCCCCGGCCGGCCCGGTAGCGCCTGCGCGCGTCCGAAAAGACTGCTCTCAGTGCGGCTGCCGGCAACGGCAACCCTGCCATGTCGCGCTCGAACAGCCGATTCACGGCGGGTGCCGCTGGCAGTATCCGCATTCGCCGCAGGATGTCAGGGCTTCGGCCCTTGCAGGGATTCATCCAATGCGGGTGTTAACACCCGAGCAAGGCGGTGGACTGCGCATCCGCCTGGCCGGCCCGGTCCGGTTTCGAGGCCGAACGGCGGCTGGAGCCGGCAATCCGGGCCTTACGCCACCAGTTCCCGGTAGCTGGCGCTCCGCTCCTCGCGCGGCGGCTTGCCGTACATCTGGCGGTAGCACTTGGAGAAGTGGGAGGCCGAGACGAAGCCGCAGGCGAGCGCGATGTCG
>JAJUFW010000061.1 GCA_029263555.1 Alphaproteobacteria bacterium | reverse complement strand
CCGCGGCTGGTCGCATAAAGTGCGACGATCATGCGGATGGCAGTTCGCTGAAATGGGCGTGTCGCGTGCTTAGGAGTTCGGTCGCCTCCGGCTCAACGGTATCGGCATATCCGAGGGATTCGAAGAAGGTTACGGATCACCCCCTCGTTGCAGTCCGGAATTGCATGCGCTACGGCCGGGTTGGCCCTGAGCACAGCCACCAACGGCCTGTGGATTTCACTCCGACGCGAAACGGGGGAATAGCGCCCTTGCATTTTCCGACATGATTTTCAGCCGGAGAGCGCTGTCCATCTCTTCATCCCCGCGCATGTCCTCCACCTGTTTGGCTATGCCTTCGGTCGGCACCTGTGGCCAATCAGTCCCGAACAGGATCTTGTCCGGTAGCGCCGCTTGAAGAAGGGGCGCCGTCGCATAAGGCGACATGGGCAGCGCCGTGTCGTAATGGAAACGCCTGAGGCCTTCGGCAACTTTGGCGCCGTCGCGCCCCTCCGTCTCGTCCAGGTGGAAGATCCGACCGTGAATATAGGGAAGGAAACCGCCAGCGTGGGACAGGATGATCGAAAGATCGGGATTGCGGTCGAGCGCGCCGGAGACGATGAGGCTCAGTGCGGTCCGCGTTGTGGCCAACATGAAGTCGGTGAGCCAATACGGAACGCCCTCCGGAGACGGCAGGTCGAGCCTGTCCGGATGAAGGAAGAGCGTCGCCTTGCGTCGATTCAGCTCGGAAAGAAGCTCCGCAAAATCCGGGTGACCGAGGTATTTGTCGCCGGAATGGGTGATGCACATGACCCCATCCGCATCAAGCTCATCGAGCGCGTAAGCCGCCTCTTCGATCATGACCTCCGGGTGATTCAGGGGCAGGTAAGCGAAAAAGCCGAACCGCTTCGGATTGTCGCGAACGACTGCCGCGCTCGACTCATTGATGATGCGCGTCCACTCACGCGCTTCGTCGGCCCCGGGAAAGAGGGAAAGGGGCGCAGGTTGGGATGCGACTGCCCCAAGCATGCCGACCGTTTCCATCATTTCGATCGTCTCATCCAGGCTCCATCTGGCCCAGTTTGGCCATGTGGAGCGATCCCGCGGGAGGATGCCGCGGTTCATCAGCCAGTCTTGCAGGCCGGGCGGAAAAATATGGTGGTGGGTATCGATGAGATTGCCCGTCTGCGCAGGGTGCGTGCTGGCGCGGGATGCGCCGGCAAATGCCCCGGCAGCCGTGGCGGACGCAGCGGCCATCTGCATGAAGGTGCGGCGTGAGATCTGTGGCATGAGAGTTCTTCTTTCCGGCAACGCGGAACCGCGCCCGGATCGCTGAACGAACGAGGATTGAGCAGAATTCGGGCGTTGAGTTACGAATGGCTTTGTCGAGGCGATCTTCTCTGTCTTACTCGACCTCGCGAAGCAGCTTTTCGATCGCGCCGAGTCTCGACTTGATGCCGGCAAGCTCCGCTTCTATTTGCTTGCGGCTCTCTGCGCTGTCGGCCAATGCGGCAGTCGCCTTTTCTGCAAGTTTGCGGTAGTCTTCTTCACGCGCGAGGCTAGTTCTTGCCTTCCAGGCTGCCGTCAACTGCACGATAATCGTCACTATGATTACCGTGCCGAGAGTAAGTACAACTGCGCCCATCCAAGCACCGCTGTCTTCGACCATTCTCAGTCTCCTTGCTTCTTGCTGTCCGTCGGCAGGGTCTTGACGGCTGCTTCGATCAGGTCTGGATGGACCAGGATCTTGAAATCCGTGACCTCGAAGTAGTTGAGCGCCTTTCCGTCATCCGAAAGCTCCAGCTTGCTGCTTACCAGGCCCGCTTCCTCCAGCTTCTGGAGGTGCAGGTGCAAAAGCGGCCTGCTGATCCCCACCTCTCGCGCCAGCTGGCTGATGTAGTTGCGGCCATTCGCCCGGAGCGCCGCGACAATCCGGAGCCGATGCGGATTGGCGAGCGCCGAGAACACGCGCAGCAACTGTTCTCCTGAGGGGCCTGTGTTGTCGTCGTGTTTCATGTGTAAGAAAAATATGACATATGAAAGAACGTGTCAACTCAACCTGCGGGGCGAGACGGGTTCCGAATGCCAATCGCGGCACGTCCAAGAACGAGCGACGCTTGGAAGCGCGGACCGAACAGCTCGAATTTTGCGCGGGAGGAAAATTGTCGCCGCAGCGCGAATCCCGGGCTTCAAAGAACCGTGGGGGAGGTCAGCTTCCGCTGGCGCTTGCACGTTCTGATCTCGGGAAGGCACAGTGGACAACCGCCCTCCTACGATGTTCTCGCAAGCCCTGCTGCCAACCTGCTTCCGGGACCGCGCGCTTATCTTGTGTTTGCTTGCGGGCTCACCCCGCGGACCGGCATCCCGTCGCCCCTTCCCATCCTGATCCAGTGGGGTTGGCGTCGCGGCTGCACAAGCGCCCATGCCAGTGGTCCGGCGACGCGCGGTTCAGTTCTCGCCGTGGATTATCGTTGCGCATCGATCGTGGTCAGTGTCTCGTCACGCCGGGCGAAGAATTGGATCTGGCCCTTCGCGGGGTGACCCGCCCGTTCTGGAGAACTGCATTGACACTCGATCATCCGATTTTCACGCGCTGGCCGGCGCGCTATCCCGAGCGGCTGCAGCTGTTTTCCCTGCCGACGCCCAACGGGGTGAAGGTGAGCATCATGCTCGAGGAAACGGGGCTCCCCTATGAAGCCCATCGGATCGATATCCTGGCGGACGAGAGCCACGATCCGGCGTTTCTCGCGCTCAATCCCAACGGCAAGATTCCGGCGATCTACGATCCGGACGGGCCGAGCGGCAGGCCCCTGGCGCTGTTCGAATCGGGCGCGATCCTTCTCTATCTTGCCGACAAGACGGGCCAGTTCATCTCGACCGATCCGAATATCCGCTACGAGACGATCCAGTGGGTAATGTGGCAGATGGGCGGGGTCGGGCCGATGTTCGGCCAGGTCGGCTTCTTCCACAAGTTCGCCGGCAAGGACTATGAGGACAAGCGCCCGCGCGACCGCTACGTGGCCGAATCCGCGCGGTTGCTCGGTGTCCTCGATGAGCGGCTCGACGGCCGCGATTGGGTGATGGGCGACTACAGCATCGCCGATATTTCGCTACTCGGCTGGGTGCGCAACCTGATCGGCTTTTATGAGGCGCGCGAGCTTGTCGGCTTCGACCGCTTCCGCCGTGTGCAGGCCTGGCTCGACCGCGGGCTTGCGCGGCCGGCTGTCGAACGCGGGCTCAATATCCCGCAGCGCGACTAGCGTTCAGAAGCTGCAGTCGACGCCGTCGACGAAGGCGATCGTCCGGTCCGCCGAGTTGAATGCGAGGCAGCGGTCGGGGCCGCCGGTCGGGCCGACAAGGGCATTGCCGATCAAGGTGGTGGTGAAGCTGTCGGGATCTCCGGTCGTCGTCCCGGCTGCTATCAATTCGAAGCCGATTGCGCCGCACACGTTGTCGCTGATGGTGACCTCGGCGTTGCCGTCCTGCAGGAATATCCCGGTGCTGCCCGGTGCCGCGATGGAATTGCCGCTGATCGTCGCATAGTCGGCGTCGCTCCGGTGACCCGGATCGCGTCTCCGGTTTCGACGGTCACGACGTTGCGGACGATCCGGGCGCCCGAGGCTCCCGGCACCTCGATGCCGTGGCCGGTGGTCAGGACGCTCGTACCGGCGACGGTAATCCCCGAGAGGACGCTGTCGGCGGCCATGCTGACGACGGGACCGCCGACGGCGCCGGAGATGGCGGCGGCGGGAAGAACCAGGGTTGCGGTCCTGCCGGAGGGCGCGCGTACCGTGAGCGAACCGCTGCCGGCCACCGCCTGCCCGTCCTGGAGGGCCGTGCAGCGTGTTGGCGATCTGCGCCAGCGGCACGAACAGGTCGGCTTCGCCCAGATTGCGTTCGGTGCCGACCGTGCCTTCGAGGTCGAGGTGCGGCCCCATTTGGGTGCCTCGTCGGCGGCCACGGCAATGGCCCATCCGGGCGCCGTGGACAGGCCGCGGATGGTTGTCGGCTGAACCCTTTACCCGGCCGACGCCCCCGCGACACGGCCCTTCCGGCTGGCCTGGTCGTCCGCGGCGACCGGATCGTCCGCGGCGAGGTCGCGCAGGATCGGGCAGTCCGGCCGGTGGTCGCCATGGCAGGCGTTCACGAGTTCGCGCAGGGTGTCGCTCATCGCGCGCATCTCGGCGATCTTGGCCTCCAGCTCGGCCACGTGCTCCAGCGCGATCGCCTTCACCTCCGCGCTCGACCGGTCCTTGTCCCGCCAAAGCCCGATCAGGCGTTCGATCCGCTCGATGCTGAAGCCGAGAGTCCGCGCCCGCTTGATGAAGCGCAGGATATGCACGTCCTGGGGGGTGTAGACCCGATACCCGGCAGCCGTGCGGCCCGCTTCCGGGATCAGGCCGATGCTCTCGTAGTAGCGGATCAGCTTGGCGCTGACGCCGGAGGCTTTCGCCGCCTGTCCGATGTTCATGCCGTCTTCTCCGACCCGGCACGCGGGTGCCAGCCGCGCAGCGTGAGGGCGTTGGCCACGACGCTGACGCTGGAAAGCGCCATGGCGGCACCCGCGAGAACCGGGCTCAGATAACCCGACGCGGCGAGCGGTATGCCGATCACGTTGTAGGCGAACGCCCAGAACAGGCCCTGCCTGATCTTGGCATAGGTGCGCCGCGAAATGTCGATCGCGGCGCCGACCAGCGCCGGATCGCCGCGCATCAGCGTCACGCCCGCCGTGTGCATCGCCACGTCGGTGCCGGTTGCCATGGCGATCCCGACATCCGCCGCCGCAAGCGCCGGGGCGTCGTTGATGCCGTCGCCGACCATGGCGACCACCTTGCCGTCCCGCTTCAGGGTGGCGACCACGTCGGCCTTGTCGCCCGGCAGCACTTCGGCGAAGATCCGGTCGATGCCGAGTTCGCCCGCGACGGTCCGGGCCGCACCCGGGCCGTCGCCGGTCACCAGCACGGCTTCGATCCCTTGCGCCTGCAAGGATCGGACGGCCGCGCGGGCGCTCTTCTTCACGGCGTCGCCGAATGCGACGAGACCCAGAACCCGCTTCTCCGGCGCCGTTTCCGACAGCCAGGACACCGTCTTGCCCGCAGCTTCAAGCGCATCCGCCCTGGCCTCCAGCGCAGCATCGGTGAGGCCGTTTTCGGCCATCAGCCGCCGGGTGCCGAGCAGATGCGACCGCCCCTCGACGACGCCCGAAACCCCGCGCCCGGCCAACGCCCTGAATTCGGCGAGCGCGCCGGGCACGACGCCGTCGGCCGCGGCCCGCAAGCGCACGGCGTGCGCCAGGGGGTGTTCGCTTCCCTGCTGAAGCGTCGCGGCGATCCGCAGGACCTCCGCTTCCACCCGGTTGCGCGCCGGCACGATGTCGGTCACCCCGGGTCTGCCTTCGGTCAGCGTGCCGGTCTTGTCGAAGGCGACGGCGGTCACCGCATGCGCCCGCTCGAGCGTATCGGCGTCCTTGATCAGTATGCCGTGACGGGCTGCCGCGCCGGTGCCGACCATGACGGCCGTGGGCGTTGCCAGGCCCAAGGCGCAGGGGCAGGCGATGACCAGCACCGACACCGCTGCGATGATCGCGGCTTCGACGTCGCCGGTGAAAGCCCACCAGGCGCCGAAGGTCGCGAGCGCGACCAGGAGGACGGCAGGAACGAATAGGGCGCTGACCTTGTCGACCATGCGCTGGATCGGCGCCTTGGACGCCTGGGCGCCTTCGACTAGGCGGACGATCCTGGCAAGCGCGGTCTCGGCGCCGACGGCGGTGGTCTCGACCACCAGCAGCCCATCGACATTGATCGTGCCGCCCGTCACGTTTTCGTCGACGCCCTTTTCGACCGGCAGAGGCTCGCCGGTCAGCATGCTCTCGTCGACGCTGCCCGCGCCCTCGACGATCCGGCCGTCGACTGGCACTCGCTCGCCAGGCCGGATGACGACGATATCGCCGACCCGGACCTGGGCGAGCGGGACCTCGACCTCGGCGCCGCTCCGGCGGATGCGGGCCGTGTCGGGCCGCAAGCCCGTCAGCGCGCGGATCGCCGCCGCAGTCTGCCGCTTGGCCCGGGTCTCGAGCCATTTGCCGAGCAGAACGAATGCAATGATAACGGCCGATGCCTCGTAGTAGAGGTGCGGCCCCATGCCGGGAGGCGCCGTCAGCAGCCCATAGGTGCTGAGGCCCCATGCCGCGGTCGTGCCGAGCGCGACCAGCAGGTCCATGTTGCCGGTCCCGGCGCGGACCGCGTTGTATGCGGCCCTGTAGAAGCGCGCGCCGAGCCAGAACTGGACCGGCGTCGCGAGCGCGAACTGGGCCCATCCCGGGACCATCATGCCGAAGCCCAGAAGATCGGCGACCATGCCGAGAACCAGCGGCAGAGACAACCCGGCCGCGACCAGGGCGCGGGCAAGCTCACCCCGGCTGCGGGCCTGTGCGTCGTCGGGCGCCGGCATTGCGGTCGGGTCCTCTCCGACCGGGCTTGCCCGGTATCCGGCCCGTTCGACGGCCGCCAGCAGGTCGCCAAGCACCACCCCGTGTCCGACGACATGGGCGCGTTCGGTCGCAAGATTCACGGTCGCTTCGACCACGCCGGGCACCCGTATCAGTGCCCTTTCCACCCGGCCGGCGCAGGAGGCGCAAGTCATGCCTTCGACCCGCAGATCGAATTCCGCAGTCGCGGGGGCGTATCCCGCCTTTCGGATGGCCTGGGCGACAGCCGGGGTGTTCGGCGCCGCGTCGGCGAACGCAACATGCGCCTTTTCGGTCGCCGGGTTCACTGACACGTCGACGACGCCGGGAACGGCCGCGATCGCCTTCTCGACCCGGCCTGCGCAGGAAGCGCAGGTCATGCCTTCGATACCGATGTCGATCTCGGACCCTGAATGCTCCTCGGTCGCGGTCCGGTCATAGGCAGCTGCGGTGGCCATCATTGGCTCCTTCGTCTACGGCTGCCGGGATAGGTAATCGTTCCAGTGATTGGAAGGTCAAGGGGATTTGCGGCACTGCCCGGCAGGTCCGCGCGGGCCGCCCGTCTTCAGATGACCGGTCGGAGACGGGCGTGACGCGAGAGCAGCCGAGACCCGGTCCCCTGGCCGCGAGGCGCCCTCAATGGCACCTGTGCACTTCGACACTGAGATGCCGGATCCCGAGTTCGGTCGGGACGCGCCCGTGGTAGTGCTCGGGCGGGCGCGGGTCATGCGTCACGATGCTGACGATCGCCGCGTTGATGCCCGGGCCGATCGACCAGACATGCAGGTCGGCGATGCGGTCGTCGCCCTGCTCCAGCGACCGGCGGAGGGCGTCCTGGATCGCGCGCGGCGCCTGCCGGTCGAGCAATACGCCGCCCGTGCTGCGCAGCAGGCCTCGCGACCAGTTTGCGACCAGCAGGGCGCCGGCGACGCCCATGACCGGGTCCAGCCAGCTCGCGCCGAGATACTTGGCCCCCATGAGTGCGCCGATCGCCAGCACCGATGTCAGGGCATCGGCCAGGACGTGGAGATAGGCCGAACGAAGATTGTGGTCGTCGAACCCATGATGGTCGCCATGGCGATGGTCGTGCCGGTCGCCCCGATGATGGTGATGCTCATGCTCATGCTCATGGTCATGGTCATGGCGGCCATGGTCATGGCTGCCGTGATGATGATGCCCGTGCCCGCCCAGGATGAGGGCACTGGCGGCATTCACGACCAGCCCCAGAACGGCGACCAGGATCGCCTCGTTGAAGGCGATGTCGCCCGGCGCCCACAGGCGGGCGAGGCTCTCCCATGCCATTCCGAGGGCGACGACGGCCAGCAGCAGCGCGCCGGTGAAGCCGGCAAGGGCATTCACCTTGCCGGTTCCGAAGCTGAACCGCGGATCACGCGCGTGCCGACGCGCGTAGATGTAGGCGAAGACCGAAATTCCCAGGGCCAGCACGTGAGAGGCCATGTGGACGCCGTCGGCAAGCAGCGCCATCGAGCCGGTCCAGAGCCCGGCGGCGATCTCGACGGCCATGGTGACGGCCGTCAGCGCGACGACGATCAGCGTGCGGCGCTCGCCCGCCTTGGGCTGGTCCTGGCCGAACGTATGGTCGTGCTGCCAGCGGTGCATGGAATGGACGTGCATGGTTGGTCGGTGCTCCGAAAACTAGGGCGGGGGAGAGAGGCCAGGCGTCGCGGGTGCCCGGCAGGCGCTTTCGGTCGGCCGGAGCCGGAACAGGGCGGTCGTCCCGGATGCACCGCTTTCCGCGCCACGAACGCGCCGCTTCGGACAGCCCCCTTTGCAGGCCTGCAGTTCCGCGGTCCGGCGCCGGCAGAAGTGCTTCCTGTCATTCCGGTTGCGATGCATGGCTGAGGATCTTCCCGGCCGACCGTCAGAGATATTTCGTGATCTCCTTGAATTCCTGACGGGCGGCGCGCCGCTCTTGCGGGACGGGGCCGATCGCCTCTTCCAGGCAGTGGTCGATATGATCGTGGATCAAGGTCGCCTTCGCCTTGTCGAGGGCGTTGACGACGGCCTGAAGCTGCTGGGCGATTTCCAGGCAGCCCCGCTCTTCCTCGATCATGCGGATGATCGAGGCCAGATGGCCGTGCGCGCGGCGCAGGCGCTTCAGGATCTCGGGATGCGTTTCGTGAGCCATGAGCATATCCTATCCTCCGGGAGGGGATATGCAAGCGGCAAGACGCGGCATCGAAACCGCCCGAAGCTGTCGCAGCGGGGTGCATGTGGAAGGCTCGGGAACGCCGCCGCCCTCCGGCGCGCGGACAATGCCTGCGGGGTCAAAGCCGGCGCGGGGCCGTTCGCGCGAAATGCCGGCCGAGCCGGTAGAGCATGGCCGTTCCCAGGCCGAAGACGGCATGGATCAGGACGACCAGCAACACGCTTGCCGGGGCGAAGCCGCCGCCGACCGGCAGGCCCTTGAGCGGCTGGACGACGAACCAGACCACGAGAACCGGCAGGACGGCGCCGAACAGGAGACCGCCCAGCCACCAGCGCATTCGCCGCGCCAGCCAGGGCTCGAGGAGCGCGTACACGATCCCCCAGAGCCCGCCCCAGAACGCCGCCGACAGCACCTGGGGCACGCCCAAGGGCGGCACCGGCGTCATCGCCCAGGGGGGCGAACGGAACCAGCCCGGTTCCGTATAGGACGGCGATCAGCCCCTGGTGGAACACCAAGACCGCGAGAAAGCCCGCGAGGAAACCCATCGAAAGCCGCAGGGGAGTCATTTTCCCGCTCCTTTGTCGGTCGGGGCCGCGATCCGCCACACCGCATTGGGCACGACTCGCCGAGCCCCCTGAAAATATCCCGCCGTCGGGGGCCAGGTGACGGATATTACCAGGAACAAGGCGGCGGTGGGGGCGGGCACCCTTGGTCGCCTTCTTCCCTTCTGCCGAGCCGGCGAAGAGGAGAGCGCGGTCCGCTATTGGTGCAGCTGCTTCAGGATGCACTCTATGCGGGAGGCGACCTCGCGCGCGGCCCGACTGAGCGGGCGTTGATGCGTGGGCACGAGCATGATCCGACGGTGGATCGTCGGATTGACGATCCGGCTGGCCGAGATTTCGCCCTTCTCGATCTCCTCGGCGACGGTATGGAACACGTTGATCATGTAGCATCCGCACTGTCTTGCGATCAGCTTCTGCACATGGATCGAGTGATCTCCACGATCGGCCCGACCGGGGTCGGCAATCTCGCCCCGTACAGCTTCTTCAACGCGTCGGCGGCTCGTCCGCCGATCGTCGCCTTCTTCAGTGAGGGCCTCAAGCACAGTGCCAGGAATGCCCGCGACACCGGCGAGTTTGCCGTGAACCTGGTCTCCAGGGCGGATGCGGCGGCAATGAACCTGACCTCTCTGGCGCTCGCCGACGAGCCAAGCGAGTTCGAATACGCCGAAGTGACGATGGCGCCGTCGCGGATCATCAAGGCACCGCGCGTGGCCAGCAGCCCGGCGACCCTGGAGTGCCGGGTCATTCGTTTTCGAGCTGCACGATCTCGACGGCGCTGCCACGGGCCGGCCGAAGGAGTGACCAGGCCCTGCATTTTCAACAGTCAACTCGGATGGAGGCGGAGCGAATCTTCACCAAGGCCCCCGAACGGTATTCTGCGTGG
>JAJUFW010000379.1 GCA_029263555.1 Alphaproteobacteria bacterium | reverse complement strand
GACTATCCGTGCGGACCGCTTCGGATCAAGGCGGGATCGGCGGACATTCCGCCCGCACCTGGCGGGCGGGTGTGGCGTTCGACTTTCGTTCGGAATGTCGATAGGTATTCTGCATATCGTCCGCCAGGCTGGCCCGGGCGACGGGAGCGCTACCAGTGACAGAGAATTCAACGGAGTACCGCGATCGATGACCGGTCCGAAGCTGAACGTCCAACCCTTGGATACCGGTTCGAGCTTCCGCACCCAGGCGTATCAGGCGCTGAAGCAGGCGATCACCGAGATGGACATCTACGACCATCCGGGCGAGATCCGGCTTGACGAGCGGCAGCTCAGCGAAAGGCTGGGCGTCAGCCGCACGCCCATTCGCGAGGCGATGACCCTGCTCGAGCAGGAAGGCTTCGTCCGGTCCATGCCGCGTCGGGGCATTTTCGTCGTGCGCAAGACCAAGCGCGAAATCGTCGAGATGATCACCGTCTGGGCGGCGCTGGAGAGCATGGCGGCACGGCTGGCGGCGGAGCACGCGCCGGATTCCGAGATCCAGGCCCTGAACGAGCTTTTCAAGGAATTCGAAAGCAAGCGCCCGGCCGAGCATGTCGGCGAATATTCCGAAGCCAATCTTGCCTTCCACAAGCAGATCCTGCGGATGGGCGGCAATAACCTGATCATCGAGATGACGGACAACCTGTTCATCCACATGCGGGCGATCCGGAAGCTGACGATCGGTCAGGACAACCGGGCGGAACGGTCGATCATCGACCACCGCAACATAATCGCGGCGCTCGAGAAGCGGGACGCCGACCTGGCCGAAAGGCTGGTCCGCGAGCACACGCTTGGCCTGGCGCGACATGTGGAGCTGCACGGGGATTTTCTGGATTAGCGGGCGTCCGGCTGCCCCCGACCGGACAACAGGCCCATGCGCGAAACCAGGCTGACACTCCGCATCGACTTCGGCGGCCGGGCCGCGATCGGCCCCGGCAAGGCCCGCCTCCTGGAGCTGATCGGCGAGCACGGCTCGATCTCGGCCGCGGGGCGGGCGATGGGAATGTCCTACCGCCGGGCGTGGCTTCTGGTCGACAGCCTGAACCGGGCCTTCCGCAACCCTCTGGTCACGACGCAGATCGGCGGCAGCAGCGGCGGCGGCGCGGTGCTGACCCCGGACGGCCGCACGGTTCTCGAGCATTATCGCGCGGTCGAGGCCGAGGCCGAGACGGCCGTCGCGGAACGCCTCCACGCACTGACGGCGATGCTGTCGGACGAAGGATCCGGCGAGACCGGCTCCTAGCAGCAGGTGGCCCTAAGGCCGACGGCTTTCGGACGATACCGCCTGCCCCAGGCTGTGGCGGTCGAACGCGACGCTCTTGATCACGGCATAGACCTCCTTTCCCGGCACCAGGTCCAGATCGTGGATGGTCCGCCGGGTGACCCTGGCCAGCAAGACGTCGCCTCCGAGATCGAGGCGCAGATCGGCAATCGGACCGTCGTGGGCGCCGATTTCCGACAGCCGGCCCGGCAGCACGTTGAGCGCGCTCAAGCCCTCCGGCCGTCGGACGGCGACGATGACGTCCCGGGCCCTCACCCGCGCCCGCACCCGGCTGCCGATGGGAAGATCGGCGTACGGAACCCTGAGGTCGCCGGACGCGGCGCGCAGGACGGTCAGGCCGAAGGCCCGATCGGGCCCGACCCCGCGCGTCTCCAGACCCGAGCCGGCCTCGACGCGACCGGTGACCGGGTGAAGGTCGAGGCGCCCCATGATGTCCGCCACGCTTCCGGTCGCGACCACCCTGCCCTCCGACATGAGGACCATCGAGGTGGCGAGCCGGGTGACCTCTGCGATCGAATGGCTGACATAGACGATCGGCACCTTCGTCTCGTCCCGCAGCCGTTCCAGATAGGGCAGGATTTCCGCCTTGCGCGCTTCGTCCAAGGCGGCCAGGGGCTCGTCCATCAGCAGCAGCCGCGGACTGGCGAGAAGGGCCCGGCCGATCGCGACCCGCTGCTTCTCCCCGCCTGACAGCCCGTGCGGCCGCCGATCGAGCAGGTGCCCGATGCCCAGCAGGTCGACGACGTCGCCCAGCTTCACATACCGGTCCTGCCGGGGCGCGAACCATCGGCCGTAGAGCAGGTTCTGCCGGACCGTGAGATGCGGAAAGAGACGCCCCTCCTGGAACACGTAGCCGACCCGCCGCCGGTGCGTCGGCACGAAAATACGTCGCTCGGTATCGACCAGCGGCCTTCCGTCCAGGAGCACACGGCCGCGATCGGGGCGGATGAGCCCGGCGATGACGTCGATCAACGTCGTCTTGCCGGATCCGGAGCGTCCGAACAGCGCCGTCAGCCCGCCGCTGCCGGCGAACCGGGCGTCCAGCGAAAACGCTGCCCCCAGGCGATGCGCGACCTCGACCTGCAGGGTCATGGCGTGCCGAGCCTCCGGGAGATGAGGCGGGAAACCACCTCGGACAGGATCAGCGCCGCCATCGACACCGCCACCGAGATGGCGGTCAGCCGGAAGGCGCCGGCATCTCCGCCCGGCACCTGGGTCAGGGTGTAGATCGCCGACGGCAGGGTCCTCGTCTGTCCAGGAATGTTGGAGACGAAGGTGATGGTCGCGCCGAACTCTCCCATGCTGCGGGCGAAGGACAGGATGATGCCGACGACGATCCCCGGCAGGATCAGCGGAAGCGTGACGGTCGCGAACACCCAGGCGGGGTTCGCGCCCAGCGTTCCGGCCGCGTGCTCCAGGCGCCGGTCCACCGTCTCGATGGAAAGGCGGATCGCGCGCACCATCAGGGGAAAACCCATGATGGCGCAGGCGAGCGCCGCACCGGTCCAGCGGAAGGCGAAAACGATGCCGAAGGTTTCGTCGAGGAAACGGCCGAGCGGTCCCTGGCGCCCGAACAGCACCAGCAGCAGATAGCCCGTGACCACCGGCGGCAGGATCAGAGGCAAATGGACCAGCCCGTCGAGGACCGGTTTCCCCCAGAACCGCCCGCGGGCCAGGATGAAGGCGACAAGAACGCCGAACGGGAGGCTTGCGGCAACCGCCCAGAAGGCGACCCGCAGGCTGAGACGGATCGCCATCGCCTCGTCGGGGCTGAGATCGAACATCGAATGATCACTCGGGCGCCAGGAAACCCCAATTCTCGAAGACCCGGCGCGCCGCAGGAGACTTCAGGAAGTCGACATAGGCGGCCGCATGCACCGATTGCGAGCCCGTGACGACCGCCAGGGGATACACGATGGGCGGATGAACGTCGTCCGGAAAGGTCGCGACAATCCGAACCTGCGGCTCCGCCGCGGCATCGGTCCGGTAGACGATGCCGAGCATTGCTTCGCCACGGGCCACGAGCGCGAGCGCGGCCCGGACATTCTCGCTCTGGGCAACGCGGTCCCGGACGGACGCCCAGACCGCGAGCCTCTCCAGGGCGGCCTTTCCGTACCGGCCGGCCGGGACCGAGGCGACGTCCGCCATGGCAAGCCACCCGTCGGGCCCCAACGCGTCCCTGAGCGGAAAGCCCGGGCCGATCGAAAGCTCGACCGCGCTGTCGCGCGGTGCGACCAGGACGATCCGATTGCCCAGCAGGTTGAACCGGCTTTCCGGCACCACCACGCCGCGCTCGCCGAGATAGTCCATCCATTGCAGATCCGCGGAGATGAAGACGAGTTGCGGCCGCCGGTACTCCACGATCTCGACCAGCCTGGCGTCGTCGTCGGTTTCAGCGACGATCCGGGCCGACTTGTGCTCGGTGGCGACTCGCTGGATCAGACGCCGCGACGCCTCG
>JAJUFW010000597.1 GCA_029263555.1 Alphaproteobacteria bacterium | reverse complement strand
GGCGAACCACTTGAAGTTGGCGGGGATGATCCGCCAGGGCGCCAGCTCGGTGGAGGTGCGCTCGAACATCTCCTCCGCGGCCTCGTTGTGAGCCCGCCACTTGCGGCGGTTCCGCCAGTCTTCCTCGTTGATTTTCCAGTGCTTGTAGGGATCCGAGGCCCGGCGCTTGCTTGCCGAGGTGAATTCCGAGCTGTCGGCCGCAGCCGGCTAGATCGATGACGGACGGCTCCCATCCCGAAGCCGCAGGCCGCTTGGCGGCCAACATCATGCATTTCTGCCGGCTGCTCCGCGCCGCCGGCCTGCCGGTCGGCCCGGGCCGGACCCTGGCCGCCCTGGAGGCAGTACGCGCGGTCGGGATCGACCGTCGGCAGGATTTCTACTGGGCCCTGCACGCGACCCTGGTCGATCGGCGCGACCAGCGCGACCTGTTCGACCAGGCATTCCACATCTTCTGGCGCAATCCGGACATGCTGCGACGCGCAATGCAATTCATGCTGCCCCATGTCGAGACGCCGGGCGGCGAGCGCGGGGAAGAGGTGATCAGGCGGTTGGCGGAGGCTCTGCAGGCGGAACGCGAACCTGGTCGGGGCGAAAGCCCGGAGGAAGCCGACGAGCCCCAGCTCGAGATCGACGCCTCGCTGACCTTCTCGGAAAGGGAGACCCTGCAGGGCCGCGACTTCGAGCAGATGACGGCCGAAGAGATCGCCCGGGCCAAGCGCCTCATCGCCTCGATGAAGCTGCCGGTTCCGGCCGTCAGGACCCGGCGCTTCCTCCCTACCCCGTCGGGCACCCGGATCGACATCCGGCGCACCCTGCGCGACAGCCTGCGCCATGGCGGCGCCGGGATCGAGCTTGCACGCCGACGGCACCGGCTGCGACCGCCGCCGCTCGTGGTCCTGTGCGACATCTCCGGCTCGATGAGCCAGTATTCGCGCATGCTGCTGCATTTCCTGCACGCGGTCACGACGGATCGTGAGCGGGTCTACAGCTTCCTTTTCGGCACCAGGCTGACCAATGTGACGCGTCATCTACGCATGCGCGACGTCGATGCCGCCCTCTCCGGTCTGGGCCGGAGCGTCGCCGACTGGGCGGGCGGCACACGCATCGGCAACTGCCTGCGTGAATTCAACCGCACATGGTCGAGACGGGTTCTTGGCCAGGGCGCGGTCGTTCTCCTGATCACGGACGGCCTCGACCGCGAGGCGGGCGAAGGTCTCGATCGGGAGATGGAGCGCCTGCACAAGAGCTGCCGGAAGCTGATCTGGCTCAACCCCCTCTTGCGTTACGACGCGTACGAGCCAAAATCGCTGGGAGCCCGGGCGATCATGCCTCACGTGGACGATTTCCGCCCGGTTCACAATCTGGCAAGCCTGGAGGCCCTGGTGGAAGCGCTGAACGCGGATAAATTGCCGCCTCGCGCCCGAATGGCCCGATGGCGTTCCCTGGCTGCGGAGTGAAGCTTATGAACACTTTCCGGGACGATATTCTGGAGCAGGCTGCGGCCTGGCGGCAGGAAGGGCGGCGCGTCGCGCTGGCGACCGTGGTCACGACCTGGGGCTCCTCTCCGCGCCCGGTCGGCAGCCAGTTTGCCGTCGACGAAACGGGACGGATGGCGGGCTCCGTCTCGGGTGGCTGCATCGAAGGCGCCGTTATGCGCGAGGCGATGGACGTCATGGAGGACGGAAAGCCGCGCCTTCTCGATTTCGGCGTCACCAACGAGCAGGCCTGGGATGTCGGCCTTGCCTGCGGAGGCAAGGTCCAGGTCTTCGTCGAGCGCGTCGAATGAAACAGCCCATCCTTGAAGCGCTGATCGGGGCGCGGGCGGCGAAGCGCCGGGCGGCACTCCTCACGGACATCGCATCGGGTGAACAGACGCTGGTCCTGGACGACCGGGTCGAGGGCGAACTAGCCCTGACGGAAGACCTCCGGGCCGCCCTCGACGCCGCCCGGTCCGCCGACCGGAACGGCATCGTCACCGTCGGATCGCGGCAGGTCTTCGTCCAGGTCTTCAATCCCCCGCTGCGGCTCATCGTCGTCGGCGCCGTCCACATCGCCCAGAGTCTGGTTCCCATGGCCGGCCTTGCCGGATACGACGTCACCGTCGTCGATCCCCGGCGTGCCTTCGCAACCGACGAGCGGTTCCCGTCCGTCGTCGTCAGCCAGGACTGGCCGGACGAGGCCCTGGAGGGATTGCGCCCGGATTCCCGGACCGCTGTCGTCACCCTGACCCACGACCCGAAACTTGACGACCCGGCGCTCGACGCCGCGCTTCGGTCGGAGGCGTTCTACATCGCCGCG
>JAJUFW010000509.1 GCA_029263555.1 Alphaproteobacteria bacterium | reverse complement strand
GGGTCAGCAATTGAGAGCTCTGCAGGCTGAAACCAAACTATCCGGTTATTCACTTCTCCGCTTAGAGATACTCAAGTCACGCTTCGCGGACATCGACAATCTCTATGCCCGGATCGGGCAGCGTGGGCCGAACTTCTGCTTCGCCGGCCATACCGACGTGGTTCCGCCGGGGGATCCCGCCCTTTGGGAGCACGACCCGTTCGGCGCCGAGATCGTCGACGGGCGTCTCTACGGACGCGGCGCCTGCGACATGAAGAGCGCGGTTGCCGCGTTCATCGCGGCCGCCGGACGCTTCCTCGACGCCCGCGGCCGGGATTTCGGCGGCAGCATCAGCCTGCTTCTGACCGGCGACGAGGAGGCCGACGCCGTCAACGGCACGCGCAAGGTGCTGGACTGGCTGGCCCGGAACGGCGAACGCCTGGACGCCTGCCTGGTCGGCGAACCGACCTGCACGACTGTGCTCGGCGACGTGGTGAAGATCGGCCGTCGCGGATCCATGACCGGCTATCTGAAGGTGACCGGAACGCAGGGGCACGTCGCCTATCCGGCGCTTGCGGACAATCCGCTGCCGCGGCTCGTCCGCATGCTGGACGCGATCACCCGCGAGCCGCTCGACGCGGGCACGGAGCATTTCGACCCGTCCAGCCTCCAGATCACCACGATCGACGTCGGCAATCGGGCGACCAACGTCATTCCTGCCGAGGGTCGGGCCGTCTTCAACATCCGCTTCAACGACCGGCACGACTCGGCGACGCTGGAGCGATGGCTGCGCGACCAGCTGGACGCGGTCGGCGGAGACTACGAGCTGCAGATCCGGGTCTCGGGCGAGAGCTTCCTGACCCCGCCGGGGGCGCTGAGCGACGCCGTTGCCGCCGCGATCGAGCGCACGACCGGCCGCCGGCCCGCGTTCGACACCGGCGGCGGCACCTCCGATGCACGGTTCATCAAGGATCATTGCCCGGTCGTCGAGTTCGGGCTGGTCAACCGAACGATCCACAAGGCGAACGAGCACGTCGAGACCGCCGACATCGAGCGGCTGTCCCGCATCTACCAGGGCGTGCTCGACGAATGGTTCGACAGGCATGGCGAATGATCAACGGGGCCGAGGCCATCCGATCGCTCTATGGCGCCTACCGCCTCGCGCGCCTGGATCCGCGCGGACTGGAATTCCTGGATCAGAGCCCCGAAGGCGCGCTGCGCAGCTTCTGGGCGGCGGTGATCGTCCTGCCCGTTTTCCTGCCTCTCATCCTGCTTCGGCCTGACGGCGTCGCGACGACCGGCATCGCGCGTCTCCTTCTGGTCGAGGGCGTCTCCTACGTCATCTCCTGGACGGCGTTTCCGGTCCTGATGGTGCATGTGGCGGCGCTCCTCGGACGGCAGACCCGATATGCTGCCTTCGTCTCCGCCTACAACTGGAGCGGCGCGGCGAGCGCGCTCGTCATGTCGCCGGTCGCGCTCGCCTCCACGCTCGCGCCGTCGGAGCCTCTTGCCCTGCTCCAGCTCGCCGTGATGGCGCTGCTCCTGGGCTATGAATGGTTCGTGACCCGAACGGTGCTGGGCGTCGGGGGCGGCATCGCCGCCGGGCTGGTCTTCGCGGACCTCATCCTCAGCCTTTATATCCGCGGGGTCACGGACGGGCTGCTTCAGACGGGCGCCGTCGCCGGATAGCCGACCCCGACGAGATAGAGGCCGTCGGGCGGCGCGGTCGGTCCCGCAGCCGAGCGATCGCGGGCGCGCAGCGCGCGGGCGACGTCCTTCGGGGTCCATTTCCCCTCGCCCACCAGCTTCAGCGTTCCGACCATGTTCCGCACCATGTGGTGCAGGAAGGACCGCGCCTCGGCGACGATTTCGATCTCCTCCCCAAACCGCCGGACGTCCAGCCGGTCGAGCGTCTTGACCGGCGACCGGGCCTGGCACTCGGCCGCCCGGAAGCTCGTGAAATCGTGATGGCCGACCAGTACCTGCGCTGCCTCGTGCATCGCCGCGGCATCGAGCGGCCGGGCAACCTGCCAGGCAAGCCCCGCCTCGAAGGTCAGCGGCGCCCGGCGGTTTACGATCCGATAACGGTAGCTGCGCCGGATGGCCGTCATCCGCGCATCGAAGGTCGGCGGCACCGCCTCCACCGCCAGGATCGCGACGGGCGCGGGCTTCAGGTGGAAATTGAGCGCCCCCTGGATCGTGTCCGGAGTGGTCTCGCGCACCAGGTCCACATGGGCGACCTGGCCCAGCGCGTGAACCCCGGCATCGGTCCGGCCGGCAACGGTGATCCGGACCTCCTCGCCGCAGAAGCGGAAGATCGCCTCCTCGATTGCCTGCTGGACGGACGGGCCGTTGGCCTGGCGCTGCCAGCCCACGAAGGGCCGGCCGTCATACTCGATGGTCAGCTTGTAGCGGGTCACAGGCACGTCCCCGGCGGCAGCGGATAGCCTCGAAGGAAGGCCGCCGCATCGACCGGCGCCCGGCCGGGGCGCTGCAGCTCCAGCAGGCGGATGCCGCCGTTACGCGCGCAGGCCACGGTCAGCCGGTCGTCCAGGATCTCGCCGGCGGCGCCCGATGCCTCCGGCGCCCGTTCGGCCCGAAGCACCCTGAGACGGGTCCCGCCATGGTCGAACCACACCCCCGGCCAGGGATTGAGCGCGCGGACCTGCCGCTCCACATGAACGGCGTCCTGCCAGTCGACGCGGCCGTCCTCCTTGCCGATCTTGCCGGCGTAGGTGACGCCCTCTTCGGGCTGGGGCTCCGGCTTCAGGTGGCCGGCGGCGAAACCGTCCAGCGCCTC
>JAJUFW010000103.1 GCA_029263555.1 Alphaproteobacteria bacterium | reverse complement strand
CGGCGTCGGCGCTGGTGCCGCGGACTTCCCGGCCCAGCCGGCCCGTTGGGGCGCGATCCTGGTGGCGGGCGACCGGTCCGAGCCCGTTTTCGACAACGCCGTATCGTCGCTGGCCGGGCGGCTCCACGACTCGGGCAGGTCGAGCGGCATCGTCGTCCTGACCTCTATCCGCGCGGGAACGCCCGTGTCCGCGACCTTCGACAATCTCCGCCGCGCCGCCGGCAGTCTCGACCTATCGCCCGAGGACGGGTGCCTGTTCTTCATGACGTCTCACGGCGTGCCGGGAGAGGGGCTGTCGCTTGCCTTGACCGGCAAGGCGCTGACGCCGCGCCGGCTCGACCGGCTCCTGGACCGGGCCTGCGGGAAGCGGCCCACGGTCGTCATCGCGTCCGGCTGCTATTCGGGCATCTATCTCGACCCGGTGCTCCTCCAGCCGAACCGGATCGTGCTGACCGCATCGCGCAGCGACCGCCCGTCCTTCGGCTGCGCCGTCGACCGCATCTTCACCTTCTATGACGGATGCCTGTTGCGGTCGGTCGCGCCCGGCCGAACCTGGGACGCAATCCACCGGCAGACCCGGGCCTGCGTGGCGGCGCAGGAAAAGGAGCTGGGCGCCGTGCCGTCGCAGCCCCAGGCCGCGATCGGTGCCGAGGTCGAGGCGCTCACGGCCTGGTTCTAGCCTTGATCCGCCCGGCTCGGGGGCCCGCCACGGGAGGACCGCGTCAACGATCCGGAAGCCTTCCGCGATCTTCGGCCTCGACGGCGTCCCGGGACGGGTGAGATCATGACCCGCAGGCTGAACGATCAGGAACGGGAGGAGAAATGGACGAGGACCGGTTCAATATCGAGCTGCGCAAGTTCCTGAAGCAGGTCGGCGTCACCTCTCAGCGGGCGATCGAAAAGGCGGTCCAGGCCGCCCTGCATCGGCTGATGGTTGGACGGACCACGCTGATCATCGCCCATCGCCTGTCCACCGTCCGGAATGCCGACATCATCTACGGCATCGCCGACGGCCGGGTGGTCGAGCGCGGCACCCATGCCGAGCTCCTGGCCCGGAACGGCCTCTATGCCCGGCTCTGGAATCTCCAGACCGACCGGCCGGACTTCCTCGCCGACGGCAGCGTCGAGGCCGAGCCGGACAGCCTGGAGGAACCGCGTCAGGCCGCCGGGCGGATGTGAAGGGGTCCGACCGGATCAGCGGCCGCCGGTCGCATGCCCGACGGCGCGGCGCATGGCGCCACGCCAGGTCTCCAGGAACTTCTCGCGCTTCAGTCGGTCGAGATGGACCAGAAGCCCGGGCCCGAGCGGGATCAGCCGCAGCGGGCCCGCGGAATTTTCGCTGATCCCGACGCGGCTGTAGGGGCCCGTGAGTTCGGGCCGGACCGCGAACAGCCGCCCCTGTTCGGCCAGCACCTGCTGCCCCCTGAGCGACAGCAGATAGTCGAGGAAGCGCCGGGCCTCCTCCGGGTTCCGGGCATCGGCGGAGAGGACTGCGGTGCGCGAAATCGCCAGCGTATAGTCCCCCGGCTGCACGATGCCGATCGCCGGATGTCTTTCCGCCCAGGCCTGCGCATAGGCGCCCAGGACATTGTAGCCGAAGAGGAAACGTCCCTCGGTGACCCCCTGCAGGATGTCGGACGTGAACGGTGTGAGCGCGGCGGCGTTCTGCCCGAAGGTCTCGGCAAGGCTCCAGAAGGTGCTGCCGACGACCGAATCCTGGCTCGCGAGCAGATAGCCGACACCGCTCTGCTCCACGTCGTAGGTGGCGATGCGTCCGCGATAGGAGGTCGCGTCCTCGCGCAGGAGCCGCAGCAGGTCGAACCGCGTCCGGGGCACGAGGTCGGCCGGAACGAGATCGCGATTGTACACCATCACGACCGGTTCGAAGGTGAAGCCGAACGCCTGGTCCCGCCACTTGGCCCAGTCCGGGATGCTGTCCGTTTCCGATGAGGCGTAGGTAGCGGCATAGCCGTCATTGACCAGCTTCACCTGCAGATCCATGGACGAACTGATCAGCAGATCGCCCGGCGGCAGCCCGGCCTCCACCTCGTCCAGATAACGCCGGTAAAGCTCGTTCGTATCGAGATCGACATATTCGACCTCGATCTCCGGGCTCATGCTCTGGAAGTCCGCGATCGCGGACCGCAACGTCTCCAGGTCGGTCGAGCTGTAGATGACGAGCCGTTCCGTGCCGGGCCTAAGTCGCGGGAACATGGTCGTCTCGGCCCCGGCACACTCCAGCGCCGGCAGGATCAGCGCCGCGGCCAGCATCGCTTCGCGGATCATCGGCCCGGCCCCACCCCGCCCGCGCGGGGGAAGCGCAGTGTCACCGCCAGCCCCCCGCCCGGGGCATCGGCCAAATCGACGCTTCCCCCATGAACGTCGATGACCCGGCGGACGATCGCGAGCCCCAGCCCGGAGCCCGGCCCCTGGGCATTGGCCCCGCGCCGGAAGCGCTCGAAGACGCGCTCGCGCTCCGCCGCCGGAAGGCCGGGACCCGAATCCGCCACGGTCACGCATCGGGAGCCGTCGGTCCCGTCCCCATGGAGGCGCACACGGATCGGACCGCCGTCGGGACTGCCGTAGCGGACGGCATTGTCCAGCACGTTCTTCAAAGCCTCCCTCACCATCACCCGGTCGCCAAGGATCGTGGCGCGCCCCACCTCGTTGCGGAAGTCGACCTCGATCCGCGCGTGCTCCGCCACGGGTATCGCCTCGCGCAGCGCCTGCTGCAACACCTCGGCCAGGTCGATCGCCTCGAACACCGCGGCGTCGCCCCGATGGACGACCATCGCATGGCTGAGCAGCTGGTGGGCGACCCGGCCCGCCAGCACGGCGTTGCGCTCGATGCGCACCAGCGATCGGCGGACGGCTTCGGGATCGTCCTCGTCGAGCGCCAGCTGGGCCTGGAGCTGCAGGCTGGTGAGCGGCGTCCGGATCTGGTGGGCAGCCTCGGCGATGAAGACCTGCATGTTGTCCATGCTCATCTGCAGGCGCTGCATGAACCGGTTCAGGCTGTCGAGCAGAAGCTGGACCTCCCGCGGCGCAGGCGTCGCGATCGGGCGCAGATCGGTCGGCCGCCGCGCCTGAAGGTCGGCCCCCACCCGGATGAGGGGGCGCAGCGCGTAGGTGACGCCGACCCAGCCGAACGCGAGCGACAATGCCGAAAGCCCGAGGATCGGCAGGACCGCGTTGACGGCGATCGTTTCGGCAAGGGCGTCCCGGGCCCGGCGCGTCTGGCCGACCTGGATGGTCGACCAGCCCTCCACGACAGGGTCGGCGACGAGGCGGCCCAGGATGCAGAAGCGCACGATTTCGCCCCGGTATTCGGCCTCGAAGAATTGCGGTCGCTCGCTGGGCAGGAACCGGTCCGGCAGCGGCAGGTCGTCATAGCCCGTGACCGTCTCCCCGCCCGGTCCCGCGACGCGGTAGAAGACGCGGTCCTCGGGCGCCAGGGCCAGCATGTCCAGCGCGGCATAGGGCAGGTCCACATCGATCCGGCCGTCGAGCACGGTGACCGCCTCCGCGATCGCCAGGGCCGAACCGGTGATCAGCCGGTCATAGGCCTCGTCGGCCGCCCGCCTGCCGTATTCCCAGGCGGCGAAGGCCAGGACGACCGTTCCGCAGAAGGCGAGAGCCGCCAGGAAAAGGAGAAGCTTGCTGCGGAGCGAGAGCGGCCGGAAGCGCCCGGCCGCGAACGGCCGCATCCGGCCCGCTCCGGCCGCTGTCCCTTCGGCGCGTCCGGTCGTCATCCGCGTCCCCGGGTCGCCGTGGCGGCGCCGGGACGCGCCGGCTTCAGAAGGCCGTTTCCGGCGGCACGACAAGGCAGGGCGTGCCGATCGCCTCCAACTGCCGGCACGCGACGACGGCGTCGGCATGGCTGAGCCCGACGAGACGGGCCCGGAACAGCGGACCGCGCGGCGTCTGGACCTCCGCCAGCTGCGACCGGAGGGAGCCGGTCAATTCCGGAAGCAGGGTGGACACGGATTCGAGCGCGCGGCTTCCCGCCGCCGGGCTGGAGAACGCTCCGACCTGTATGCCCCAGGCCGAGATCCAGCCGTCCTCGGCAGCGGCGCCGACGGTATCGGCGGCCACCATCGTGGCGCCCCCGGTCGATCCCTGTCCCGTCCCCTCGTTTCCGGCCTCCATGGCGATTGCCGGCAGGCCCGGCCGCCGTCCCGGCACGGGGGGCCGGAACGGCAGGAAGGTCGCCGAGCCGTAGGCGACCAGATAGCTGCCCCTCGGACTGGCGAAGGCCCAGTCCATCAGTTCCGAGACATGATCGTCCCGGCTTGCCGCCGTGACGCCGCCGAAAACGACGGCGATCAGCCGCAGATTGCCCCGGACGGCAGAGGCGGCCAGATTGAAGCCGGAGGCGTGGACATAGCCGGTCTTTAGGCCATCCATGCCCGGATACCTGGCCATCAGCCGGTTCGTACTGTCGTAGGTACGGCCGCGATAGGTCCAACGCGTGGTGGCGAAATAAGCGTAGTATTGCGGATAGTCGCGCAGGAGCGCCCGCGCCAGCCCCGCCATGTCCCGGGCGGTGGAGAGCTGGCGGCGATCCGGCAGCCCGGTCGGGTTCCGGAAGCTCGTACCGGTCATGCCGAGCTGCCGCGCCGTCCGGTCCATGCGGGCGACGAAGCCGAATACCGATCCGCCGATCGCCTCGGCCAGGGCCACGGCGGCGTCGTTGGCCGATTTCGCGATCACGGCATAGATTGCATCCTCGACGCGGATGCTGCTGCCGGCCCGGAGTCCCAGACGAGTCGGAACCTGCGACGCCGCGTGCCGGGAGATCGGGATCTTTTCCTTCAGCGAAAGACGCCCGTCCTCCACCGCCTGGAAGGTGAGATAGAGCGTCATCATCTTCGTCAACGAGGCGGGATGGAGCCGGCGGTCGGCCCGCGCCTGGTGCAGTACCTCCCCGCTCACCGCGTCGACGACGATCGCGGCATAGCGATCGTTCGCCCACCCCGCCGGCGGCAGCGCCGTCAGGAGCGCGATCAGAAGGAGGAGCGGAAACGGAACGCGGAAGACGGGGCCCGCCCGGCACGGACGGAAAGCTGGCCACGGATTCCGCGCTTGGCTTCCCATCTGTCGCCCCCCCGCCAGTCCCCGGATGGCATCTGTCGGTCGATCTTGAGCCGGGACGGGTCCCGTGCCTGCCCGTGGCGAAATCCTGCAAGCCCGCTCGGACAGATCCTAACAGTCCGAAGACCGTCGGAACAGCCTTATGACCGGCAACCCGGCATGGAATGTCAGGCGTCGACGTCGGCGACATATCCCAGCCCCCGCAGGGTGCGAATTGAGACCGGCGTTCCCTGGAGGCGGCGCCGAAGGCGCGCGACATAGAGCTCGATCGCGTTCGGCCCGACCTCGTCGTCGAACCCGAACAGCTGCTCTCCCAGCTCGCGCTTGCTGAGGACGCGGCCGAGATTGCTCAGGAAGATCTCCAGCATGCGGTATTCGCGCTTCGGCACATACACGCGGCGCCCGTCTATGGTGACGATCCGAGCCGACCGGTCGAACACCAGATTGCCGTAGGCACTGACACCGGAGGCGACGCCCCGCGCCCGGCGCAGAAGCGCCCGGCAGCGGGCATCCAGTTCCCGGAAGTCGAACGGCTTCACCAGATAGTCGTCGGCGCCGAGGTCGAGCGCGCTGACCCGGTCCTCGATTTCGGACCGCGCCGTGAGGACGAGGACGGGTGTCGAATCGTTGCGCTGCCTCATCCCGCTCAGGATCGCGTATCCGTCCAGGCGCGGCAGGGTGATGTCCAGGATGACGAGGTCATAGCGCTGGATCCGCAGAACCTCTTCGGCCGCGATCCCGTCACTTTCCCAGTCGATCGCGTGACCTTCCTTGCGGATTCGGCGCAGGATGGCGTCGGCAAGATCCTCGGTATCTTCAACCAGAAGAATGCGCATCGGTCCGCTATTGCGCGTTTTCCATCAGCGGGCGGATCATGGCACCCTGCTACTCCGAATGTCCTGATAGAATGGTTCCTGGAATACCGCCTCGGGCGACAGGTCGCGCCGTCGCGGGATGACAGGCTGGTGACAGCTTCTCGCGCTACCATGCCTCGGCTGAACGCATATCTACCGTCAGCTGAATCAGAATGCATCACCGGGAGGAAAAATTGATGCTTCGTGACATGAAATCCCAGCCGACCGGTCTTCGGGCCGCGGCCGTCGGTGCGGCCTTCGGAATCGCGCTTGCTTCGGGCGGCGCCTGGGCGCAGCTCGACCAGCTCTCGATCATGGCGCCGGCTTCGCCGGGCGGCGGCTGGGACCAGACCGCGCGGGCGATGCAGAAGGCGCTGCAGGACTCCGGCACGGTCCGGAATGTCGAGGTAACGAACGTCACCGGCGCCGGCGGCACCATCGGCCTGGCGCAGTTCGTCTCCAGGTCCGCGGGTCAGGCCGATCAGCTCATGATCACCGGCCTGGTCATGGTCGGCGCCATCCTGACCAACCAGTCCCCCGTGACCCTCGAACAGACGACGCCGATCGCGCGCCTGACCGGCGAGTACGAGGTCATCGTGGTCCCGGCGGCGTCCGAGATCACCAGCCTGGATCAGCTTCTCGATCAGCTCAAGGCCGATCCTGCTTCGGTTTCCTGGGCGGGCGGCTCCGCCGGCGGCACGGACCACATCCTGGCCGGCCTGATCGCCAAGGCCGTCGGCGCCGACCCGGCCCTCGTCAACTACGTGCCCTTCTCGGGCGGCGGCGAGGCCCTGGCGTCGCTCCTTGCCAACGACGTCACGGCCGGCGTCAGCGGCCTGGGCGAGTTCGAGGCCCAGATCGCGGCCGGTGAGCTGCGGGCGCTTGCGATTTCGTCCCCCGAACGGCTCGAAGGCTACGACATCCCGACGCTGATGGAGCAGGGTGTCCCGGTCGAGCTGTCCAACTGGCGCGGCGTCGTGGCGCCTCCCGGAATCGACGATGCTGAGCGTGACGCCCTGGTCGCAGCGGTCGAGGCGATGGTCAACAGCGAGAGCTGGCAGACGACGCTGACCCAGCGGAACTGGATGAGCCTTTACCTGGCCGGCGACGAATTCGCGGAATTCCTGAAAAACGATCAGGCCCGGGCGACCGAGATCCTGAAGGACATCGGGCTGGTCCAGTAGGCTCATGACTCGACGGATCCGAAATCTGGGCGAGCCCGGCTTCGGCCTGGGCATCGCCCTTTTCGGGGTGATCGTCGCCGTGCTCACGGCGGCGATCCCCGTCGGGCCGGCCTACGCCAGGATCGGCCCGCGCCTGTTTCCGTGGCTGATCGCGGGCGCGCTGATCGTGGTCGGAGCCGTCCTCGTCGCGGACGCGCTCATCCGCCGCAATGGCGAGCCGCGGCCCAAGATCGACTGGAAGGCCCTTGGCCTCGTCGGGCTCGGCCTTGCCGTGCAGATCGCGTTGATGACGGGCGCAGGCTACATCCTCGCATCGACCGCGCTCTTCGTCGCCGTCGCCGCCGCCTTCGGCGAGCGCCGGCTCTTGCTTACCGCGGCGATCGGCCTCGTTCTCACCACTGTAACCCAGATCGTTTTCACCTGGGGACTCGGCCTGCGGCTGCCGGGCGGGGTTCTGGCCGGCTTCCTCTGAGCCGCCCGCCGCTGGGAAGGATAGCTCGTCATGGAAACCCTTTCGGCCCTAATGGAGGGCTTCGGCGTGGCGCTCACGCCGATGAACCTGCTGTGGGGCTTCATCGGCGTGACGGTGGGCACCGCGGTGGGCGTGCTGCCGGGCGTGGGCCCCGCGCTCACCGTGGCGATGCTGCTGCCGCTCACGGTGAAGCTCCATCCCACCGGCGCGCTCATCATGTTCGCGGGCATCTACTACGGCGCCATGTTCGGCGGCTCGACCACCACCATCCTGCTCAATACGCCGGGCGAATCCGCTTCCATCGCCACCGCGCTCGAGGGCAACAGGATGGCCAAGCGCGGCCGCGCCGGGCCCGCGCTCGCCACGGCGGCGATCGGCTCCTTCGTCGCCGGCACGATCTCGACCTTGCTGCTCACGCTGCTTGCGCCGCTGGTGGTCGATCTCGCGCTCAGGTTCGGCCCCGCGGAGTACTTCGCCCTGATGGTGTTCGCCTTCACCACCGTGGCGGCCGTGCTGGGCAGCTCCACGGCGCGCGGCCTCGCAAGCCTGTTCCAGGGACTGCTCTTCGGGCTGGAGGGCATCGACGGGCAGACCGGCGCCGCGCGCTTCGCCTTCGGCGTGCCCGAGCTCCTGGACGGCATCGACGT
>JAJUFW010000619.1 GCA_029263555.1 Alphaproteobacteria bacterium | reverse complement strand
GATCATCTGGGTGAAGGACCGCGGGGTTCTGACCCGGTCGCATTACCTCTGGAAGCACGAACCCTGCTTCATGGGCTGGCGCCGCCCGAACCGCCCGCCGAAGGTGGCCGAGGAAACGCTGCCATCGACATGGGCGCTTCCCAGCTTCGCCAAGGATGACCGGCCTGACCATCCGACGCCGAAGCCGCTCGACGCCTTCGGGATCCCGATGCGCCAGCATGTGGCGCGGGGCGGCCTCTGCTATGAGCCGTTCTCCGGCTCCGGGTCGCAGATCATGGCGGGCGAGGCCAATGGCCGCCGCGTCTTCGCAATGGAGATCAGCGCGGCGTATGTCGATGTCGCCGTGGAGCGTTGGCAGGCCGAAACCGACAAGGACGCGATCCTCGACGGCGACGGCCGGACCTTCGCGCAGGTGAAGGCGGAGCGGCTGGGCGACGTCACCGATACGCCGGACACGGACGCCGAACCCGAACCCGCGCGAAAGCGCCAGACCGCCGCGTGACATGCATGACCTGGCTCTACCTTCCTCCGGAGACGCTTCCGGAGCCGGAGACGCATGTCTGTTCGGCCTCTCCCTCTGCTCCGGCGCGGGCGGTATCGACCTCGGGCTCACCATCGCCATCCCCGGATATCGTGCTGTGGGCCATGTCGAACGGGAAACCTTCGCCGCAGCCACTCTCGTGGCGCGGATGGAAGACGCGTCCCTGGATCAGGCTGTTGTCTGGGACGATGTTGCAACTTTCGACGGCCGCCCGTGGCGCGGCGCGGTGGACATCGTCACTGCGGGCTATCCGTGCCAGCCGTTCTCCGTCGCGGGCAAACGCCGGGGCGCCGACGACCCGCGCCACCTCTGGCCGCATGTCGCCCGCATCATCGGCGAGGTCGAACCGCCCTTCGTCTTCCTCGAGAATGTCGCCCATCATCTCCGCCTCGGCTTCCCCGAAGTCGCCGCAGGACTGGTCGGCATGGGCTACCGCCTTGCGGCAGGCCTCTTCACGGCGGCGGAAGTCGGCGCGCCCCACAAGCGCGAGCGGCTCTTCATCCTCGCCATCCGCGAAGGGGACGAGCTGGCCGACCCCGCGCGCCTGCTCTGGCACCCGGTCGAGTGGCGGGAACCGGACGGAACTGCTGCGGCTCTGGCCGACGCCAAGGGCCAGCGCCAACGAGAACAGGCAGACAATACCGACGCCGTCGCAGAAAGCGGGCCAGCACGGCATGAACCTGGCGACCACGGCTGCGATGTGGCCCACGCCGCAGACCGACAGTTTCCGCAGCCGGGGCGGCGAACGACGAGACGAGAAGGGTCTGGACCGCATGGCGCGGGACTGGCCGACGCCGATGGCGAACGACGGCTGCAAGCCGAGCGCGGGCAACCGCAAAACGGCCGATCTGACCCATGCGGTGGGATTGTGGATGACGCCGACGGCGCGGGATCACAAGGACGGGGCGACGACACTCGCGAACACGCCGGTGAACGGCCTGCTTGGCCGCCAGGTCCTGGTGACGCCGATGGCTGGGAGCGATACCTCCGAGCCGCGCCGGACCTTGAACCCGCTGTTCGTCGAGGCACTGATGGGTTGGCCCACCGGGTGGACCGGCTTCGCCTCTGTGGCAACGGCGTGGTCCCCTTGGTTGCGGCGCATGCGCTGCGAACTCTCGCGGCTGAACTGCTGGCCGATGGATGAGGCAGCGGCATGAAGCAGACCCGCCTCATGTCGCTGGTCGAGTCCGTCGCCAACGTGATCGTCGGCTACGGCGTCGCGGTCGTGACGCAGATCCTGATCTTCCCGATCTTCGGGCTGCACACGACGCTGGCGCAGAACCTGAAGATGGGCGCGGCGTTCACGGTGGTGAGCATCGCACGATCCTTCGCCCTGCGGCGGGTCTTCGAGGCGATCCGGATGCGGAGCGCCAGATGATCGACCGCCGCCCCGTAGGGACGGCGGTCATCAGCTTGTCGGGGTCCGGCGCGTCAGGCGGCGGGGAGTTTGTACACGCGCCCCCGATCCTCGACCTTCTCCGAGGTCACCTCGAGCCCGAGCTTCTTCTTCAGCGCCCCCGCCATCGCGCCGCGCACCGTGTGCGACTGCCAGCCCGTCGCGGCCATGATCTCCTCGATGGTCGCGCCGTCCGGTGCGCGCAGCATGGCGAGCAGCGTGGCCTGCTTGGTG
>JAJUFW010000602.1 GCA_029263555.1 Alphaproteobacteria bacterium | reverse complement strand
CCGGCATCTGGGGCACATCTTGCGGGGGGTGGCGCGGCCGCCCCCATCGGTTTCGCGCGGCGGAGTGTGGCCGGGGCCGGCATGGCCCGCCCGGGGCCTTCCGCTTTCCCCTGGACTCCGGGCCGTCGCTGGTGAAACGATGGCCGGGTGATCAGGGAGGACCCAAGCGCCCTGCGAGGATGGTCCTGGGACCGGGCGGCGGAAGGCACCGGCGAAAGGACCTGCAACGAGGTTGCGATGGACGGTCCCCAGGGCGCCTGGCGCTCTCCCGGCTTCTTTGACCAGAACCGGAGGCGCTCATGACCGTCAACTCTGCCAAGGACTGGCCGCAGAGCGGCAGACCAGCGCGGTGCGTGGCTCTGGTCGGCCCACAATCGGTCGGCAAGACCACGCTGATGGAAGCCATCCTGGCGGCGACCGGCGCCGTTCCCCGCAAGGGATCCGTCCGGGATGGCAGCAGCCTGGGCGACGCCAGCGACGAAGCGCGCGCCCGGCAGATGTCGACGGAGCTCAACGTCGCGCATTTCAACTATCTCGGTGATTCCTGGTGCGTGCTCGACTGCCCCGGCTCGGTCGAACTGGCGCAGGAGACGGTGGGGCCGCTCATGGTGGCGGATGCCGCGGTCGTCGTCTGCGAGCCGGACATGGCGCGCTTCGTCGCCCTGTCGCCGCTGCTGCGCCAGCTGGACGAGCTTGGGGTGCCCCATCTCGTCTTCATCAACAAGCTGGACGGATCTTCGGTGCGGATGCGCGACGTCCTCCAGGCGCTCCAGGCCTTCTCGGCCAGGCCGCTGCTGCTGCGGCAGGTCCCCATCCGCGAAGGGGAGACGATCACCGGCTATGTCGACCTCGTCTCCGAACGGGCCTATCGCTACCGACCGGGGGAGCCTTCGGACCTGATCCAGGTGCCGGACAGTGTCCGCGAACGCGAGCAGGGCGCCCGCCAGGAGCTTTTGGAAGCTCTTGCCGATTTCGACGACCGGCTGCTCGAGCAGCTTCTGGAGGATGTCCAGCCCGCGACAGCGGAGATCTACGGCCAGATCGCCAAAGACGTGGCAGAGGATCTCATCGTCCCGGTCCTGATGGGGGCGGCCGAGCACGGGTTCGGCGTGCGCCGCCTGCTCAAGGCGCTTCGGCACGAGGTCCCGGATCCGGCCCGGACCGCCGGCCGGCTGGGCACCCCCGCCGGAGAGCCGGTGCTGCTGCAGGTCTTCAAGACCGTCCATGCGCCGCATACCGGCAAGATGTCCTATGCCCGGGTCTGGCGCGGCACGGTGACCGACGCCGCCAGCTTCGGGTCGGAGAAGATCAGCGGGCTCTACCGGGTGTCGGGACCGTCCTACACGAAGATCCCGTCGGCCGGCGAGGGCGAACTCGTGGCCCTCGGCAAGCTCGACGGCGTGGCGACGGGGGATATCCTGACGCCCTCCGGGTCCGTTCGGAACGAACTGTGGCCGGCGCCGCTTCCCCCCGTCTATTCCGTCGCCATCACCGCGCGGAACCGCAACGACGAGGTGAAACTGTCCGCGGCGCTCGCTCGGATGACGGAAGAGGACCCGTCGCTCGTCTTCGGCCATGATGCCGATACGGGCGAGATGGTGTTGCGAGGCCAGGGCGACGTGCATCTGCAGATCGCCGTCGACCGTCTGGCGCGACGAGGCAATGTGGCGGTCGACGTGCGTCCGCCGCAGGTCCCCTACAAGGAGACGATCCGTCGCAAGACTTCGCAGCATGCCCGGTTCAAGCGGCAGACCGGCGGTCACGGGCAGTTCGCGGACGTGCATCTGGATATCAAGCCGCTGCCCCGCGGCGCCGGCTTCCAGTTCGACGACGTCGTGGTCGGCGGTGCGGTCCCGAAGAACTATATTCCGGCGGTCGAGGCCGGCGTCCGCGACTACCTGGGGCAAGGGCCGCTCGGCTTTCCGGTGGTGGACGTTGCCGTCACCCTGACGAACGGCCAATACCATTCGGTGGACTCCTCGGAGCAGGCGTTCCGGACGGCCGGCCGGATGGCGATGGCGGAGGCGCTGCCGAACTGCGAGCCCGTCCTCCTGGAGCCGATCTGCGAGGTGTCTCTTCTGGTTCCGAGCGACTGCACGGCCAAGGCGCAGCGCATGCTCTCGCAGCGGCGCGGGCAGATCCTCGGATACGACACCCGCCCCGGCTGGACAGGCTGGGACGAGGTCCGGGCCTATCTGCCGCAGGCCGAGATGCGCGACATGATCGTCGAACTGCGCTCCATCACGCTCGGCGTCGGCACCTATACGATGCGCT
>JAJUFW010000307.1 GCA_029263555.1 Alphaproteobacteria bacterium | reverse complement strand
CCCGGCCGGCGAACCCGATCGAAGGCCTGAAGCGCGATGCCCGAGGCCTGTTCGAGGCGCTGTCGGGGCTGCTGACGAGCCCTGCCCCGCCGAAGCTCACGCCCGGCGATCCCTGCAAAAACCAGTCCGGCCGCAGCCTGGACGCCCGCAGCATGCGCTGCATGGACTGAGCCCCGGGCCCGGGTCAGTCGGTCGCTATGGCGCGGCCGGTTTCGGGGTCGAACAGATGAAGCTCGCCGGGAGCGACCGCCAGGTTCAGCCGGTCGCCTTCGGTCACCCGGGCGCTGCCCGGGAGCCGCGCCAGGACCAGGTCTCCCTCCCCGGCGATTCGGCCATGGACCACCGTATCGGCGCCCAGCCCCTCGACCAGTTCGACCGCAAGCGGGATGGTGCATTCGTCCGCGGTACCGTTTGCCAGCGACAGATGCTCCGGCCGGATCCCGATCGTGACGCGGCGCCCCGCGAGGCCGCGGGCGCGGACCGCCCCGATGCTCTGCCCGCCGGGGGCGAGGACCGCGACGCCGCCCTCCGTCACCCGCCCGGGCATGAAGTTCATCGGCGGCGCCCCGATGAACCCGGCGACGAACATGCTGGCCGGACGGCGATAGATCTCGAGCGGCGTTCCGATCTGCTCCGCCACGCCGCCGTTCATGACCATGAGCCGGTCGCCCAGGGTCATCGCCTCGACCTGGTCATGGGTGACGTAGAGGCTGGTCACCCCCAGCCGCGCCTGGAGACGCTTGATCTCCACCCGCATCTGGGTGCGGAGCTTGGCGTCCAGATTGGACAGGGGTTCGTCGAACAGAAAGACGGCCGGCTCCCGGACGATCGCCCGGCCCATGGCGACGCGCTGCCGCTGACCGCCGGAGAGCTGGGCCGGCTTGCGGTCGAGAAGGCCGCCGATCTCCAGAAGCTCCGCCGCCTCGCGCACCCTGCGCTCGATCTCCGCCCTGGGCAGCCTCTTGATCTTCAGGCCATAGGCCATGTTGTCGAAGACGGTCATATGGGGATAGAGGGCGTAATTCTGGAAGACCATGGCGATGTCCCGGTCTTTCGGCTCAAGGCCATTGACCGTCCGGCCGCCGATCGCGATTTCGCCCCGGGTCACAGCCTCGAGGCCGGCCACCATGCGCAGCAGGGTCGACTTCCCGCAGCCGGAAGGCCCCAGCATCACCAGGAACTCGCCGTCCTCGATCCGGCAGTCGATGCCCTTGATCACTTCCGCGCTATGGCCGGGATAGGTCTTGCGGACCTGACGGATCTCGACCGTTGCCATCGTCCTATTTCTCGCTTTCGATCAGGCCTTTAACGAACCACCGCTGCATCAGCACGACGACGATGATCGGCGGGATCAGCGCCAGGATCGCCGTGGCCATCACGAGATGCCACTGGGTATCGGCATCGGCGAAGGAGATCATCTTTCGAAGCCCGATGATGATGGTGTTCATCTGGTTGTCGTTGGTGACCAGGAGCGGCCACAGATACTGGGTCCAGCCGTAGATGAAGAGGATCACGAACAGGGCGGCGATGTTCGTGCGCGAGAGCGGCAGCAGGAAATCCTTGAAGAAGCGGAAGGGACCCGCGCCGTCGACCCGCGCTGCTTCGACAAGCTCGCCCGGGATCGTCAGGAAGAACTGGCGGAACAGGAAGGTGGCCGTTGCCGACGCCATCAGGGGAAGCGTCAGCCCCGTATAGGTGTCGATCAGGCCCAGGCTGACGATGACCTGGTAGGTCGGCACGATCCGCACCTCGACCGGCAGCATCAGCGTGATGAAGATCATCCAGAAGAACGCCATCCTGAGCGGGAAGCGGAAGAAGACGATCGCATAGGCCGACAGGATCGAGATCACGATCTTGCCGACCGCGATCGCGAGCGCCACGACGGTCGTGTTGAAGAGCAGCCGGCCGACGCTCACCCCGCCGATCCGCCCGACGCCGCCGAACAGGGCCTCGCCGTAGTTCTCGATCAGGCGATCACCGGGCAGGAGCGGCAGCGGCGGGCTCAGGATCGTCCGCAGCGGATGGGACGAGGCAACGAAGGTGTAGTAGATCGGGAAGGCGACGATGACGATCCCGACGACCAGAACGAAATGCGCCATCAGGCGGGACAGGGGGCGGTTCTCGATCATCCGACGCACCGATCACGCATAGTGGACCCGGCGTTCGATGTAGCGGAACTGGACCACGGTCAGTGCGATCACGATTGCCATCAGAATGACCGACTGAGCCGCGGACACCCCCATGCGGAGATTGACGAAGCCGTCGTTGTAGACCTTGTAGACCAGCGTTTCCGTCGCCCGGGCCGGGCCGCCGCCGGTCACCGCGTGGATGATGCCGAAGGTGTCGAAGAAGGCATAGACGGTGTTGACCACGAGAAGGAAGAAAGTCGTCGGCGCCAGGAGCGGGAACACGATCGTCCAGAAACGCCGTCCCGGCCCGGCGCCATCGATGGCCGCAGCCTCGACCAGCGAGCGCGGGATCGCCTGCAGCCCTGCCAGGAAGAACAGGAAATTGTAGCTGACCTGCTTCCAGGCCGCTGCCGCGACCACGAGGATCATGGCCTGCGTTCCGTCGAGCAGCGGGTCCCAGCGCACGCCCAGGTCCCGGAGGAGATAGGCCAGCGTGCCCATGGCGGGGTTGAAGAGAAAGAGCCAGAGCATACCGGCGATCGCGGGCGCCACGGCATAGGGCCAGATCAGCAGCGTCCTGTAGAGCCCCCGCCCCCTGACGACCCGGTCGGCCATGACCGCGAGCAGCAGCCCCGCGACGAGGGCAAGCGTCGCCGTCGCGATGCTGAACACGGCCGTGACCTCGAGGGAGTTGAGATAGCCCGGATCCGCAAGGACGCTCCTGAAATTGTCGAACCAGACGAAGCGGCTGGAAAGGCCGAAGGGATCCTCGCGCAGCATCGACTGGCGGATCGCCTGCGAGGCGGGCCAGAAGAAGAAGACAAGGGTGATCGCGATCTGCGGCGCCAGCAGGAAGTAGGGCAGCACCCTGTTCGGAAAAACGACTCTGTTCACGGGATAACCGGTCTCTCCGGGGAAAGCGGCGAGCCTTGCCATCGGGCAAGGCCCGCAAGGGAGCAAGGGGAGAGCAGGGATCCGGGGCCGCACCCCCCGCGCCCCGGATCCGTCTCTCCGGCGTCAGAGCCGTCTAGAGGCCCAGCGCCTGCCGGATCGCCTCATTGGAGCGCTCGACCGCCCGGTCCAGCGCCTCCTGGGCGGTCTGGCGCCCGGCCAGCATGGCCTCGATCTCCTCGTTCTGGATATCCCGGACCTGGGGCAGGTTGATCAGGCGAACGCCGCGCGAATTGTCGGTCGGCTCCTTGCCCATCATCTGCTGCAGCGGCGTTTCGCGGCCCGGATTGGCCTCGTAGAAGCCGGACTGCTTGGTCGCCTCGTAGGCCGCCATGGTGACGGGCAGATAGCCCGACTCCTGGTGCAGCCGCGCCTGGATCTCGGTCTGCGACAGGAAGTTGAAGAACTCGGCCACGCCCTTGTACTCCTCGTCCGAGAAGCCGGCGAAGACCCAGAGGCTGGCGCCGCCCGGGATCGTGTTCTGCGGTGCGCCTTCCGCCTCGGGATAATAGGGGAGCTGTCCGGTTCCGAAATCCAGTCCCGAGTTCAGGACATCGCCCAGACCGCCCGAGGATTCGGTCATGATCGCGCATTCGCCGCTGAGGAACAGCTGCTTCGCCTCCGATGTCCGGCCGCCATACTTGAAGACGCCTTCCTGCTGCAAATCGGCCAGCGACTAGAAGAACTTGACGTGGAGCGGCGAGTTGATCAGCAGCTCGACATCGGCGCCGCCCAGGCCGTTCTGCTTGGTGGCATAGGGCACGTTGTTCCAGGCACTGAACGTCTCGAGCCCGATCCAGGTCGGCCAGGTCGTGGTAAAGCCGCAGGACCAGCCGCTCTCCTTGATCTTACGCGCGGCGTCGAAGACGTCGGGCCAGGTCTCGGGTGGGCTGTCGGGGTCGAGGCCGGCCTGCTCGAAAGCGGCCCGGTTGTAGTAGAGGATGGGCGAGGAGCTGTTGTACGGGAAGGACAGCATCGTCCCGTCCGGGGTGCTGTAATAGGCGACGATCCCCGGGAGATAGCGGCTCTTGTCGAAGGCGTATCCGGCCTCTTCCATCACCTCGGCGACAGGCTTCACCGCGCCTTCGGCATTCATCATGACGCCGGTGCCGACGTCGAACACCTGGATGATGTGGGGCGGCTGCCGCGCCCGGAAGGCCGCGATGCCGGCATTGAGGGTCTCGGGATAGGTGCCCTTGAACACCGGCACGACCCGGTATTCGCTCTGGCTCTCGTTGAACTCCCGCACCAGCGTCTCGACCACCTCGTTGTTGGCGCCCGTCATGGCGTGCCACCACTGGATCTCCGTCTGAGCCTGGGCAGAAGCCGCCCCGGCGAGAAGGGCCGCCGCCGAAACCATCAGCGAAAATCGGATATTCATT
>JAJUFW010000367.1 GCA_029263555.1 Alphaproteobacteria bacterium | reverse complement strand
CAGAATTCCGCGATCTGCCGAAAGGTCAGCGAGGTGTTGTCCACCAGCCAGACGGCAGTTGCCTTGGGCATAAGGGGCTGGGCCATCGGCTCTCCTCATTCTTCCAGATATAAACAGCACCGCTCTCCCGCGCGCCGGCGGGGGATCCGCCTGCGCGGCGCCTCGTGGCGGCTTACACGATTGTCGGCTAGGTTGAGCGGAATATAGAGATTGTCCTCCCGTCTCGCAAAGGGGAAAGCCCTTCGCTCAGTCGACCGTCAGTACAATCTTGCCGATATGCGATCCGGATTCCATCAACCGGTGGGCGTCGGCGGCCTGGGCCAGCGGGAAGATCGAGTGAACGATCGGGGCGATCTTGCCGGAGGCCAGCAGTGGCCAGACCTTCTGCTGCAGCGACTGGGCGATCAGCCCCTTCTGCTCGACCGTCCGGCTCCGCAGGAAGGATCCCGTCAGGATCAGGCGCTTGGCCATCACCTTGCGAATGTCGACCGTGACCTTCGGGCCCTGCAGGAAGGCGATGCTGACATGGCGCCCTTCGACCGCCAGCGCATCGATGTTGCGCGGCACGTAATCGCCGCCGACCATGTCCAGGACGACGTCGACGCCCCGCCCGCCGGTCAGTTCCTGGACCACGGCGACGAAATCCTCGCTGCGGTAGTCGATTCCCCGTTCCGCGCCCAGGTCTTCGCAGGCGCGGGCCTTCTCGGGGGAGCCCGCCGTGGCGAGCACGCGAGCCCCGAACGCGCGGGCCAGCAGGATGGCCGTCGTGCCGATGCCGCTTGTACCGCCGTGGACGAGGAGGGTTTCACCCTCCTTCAGCCGGCCCCGCTCGAACACGTTGTTCCAGACCGTGAAGAACGTCTCCGGGACGGCAGCCGCCTGCACGAAGTCCAGCCCCTCGGGGATCGGCAGGACCTGGGGGGCTGGCGCGGTGCAGTATTCGGCGTAGCCTCCACCGCTCAAGATCGCGCAGACCTTCTGCCCGATGCTGAGATGGCGGACGCCGAGTCCCAGCGCCACGATCGTCCCGGCGACCTCCAGGCCCGGCAGCGGACTGGCACCGGGCGGCGGCGGATAGGCGCCCTTTCGTTGCAGCACGTCGGGGCGGTTCACCCCGGCGGCCTGGATCTTGATCAGGACTTCGTTCTCGCCGGCGACCGGCAGGGGCAGCGTCATCGGACGCAGCACCTCGGGGCCTCCCGGCTCGGCGATCTCGATCCCGGTCATGGTGCCGGGCAGGTCGTTGGGCATCGTCTCGACTCCTCCCTACCGTCAGGCCGGGCTTGCCGCGGCAGCCCGGTTTCGACCAGACTGAAGCATAGGAACGTTATCGTCCAGATGGAGGGCCGGCAATGGATGCCGACGATCTTGAGCCGCGCAAGCGCCCCCAGTCCGCCCTGAATCTCGAGGCGATGTCGGTCGGCGAGCTTGAGGAGCACATCGCTGCCCTGGAGGCCGAGATTGCCCGGGCGCGGGCGGAAATCGACCGCAAGCAGAGCCATCGCTCGGCGGCCGAAAGCCTTTTCAGGTCATGAACGGGTGGACCCCGCGCCCCGGCCGCCCCGGCGGCGTCAAGGGAAGGTCAGGGTGAGAGGACTTTCATGCTGAAGGGAAAGGCGGCGGCTATCACCGGCTCCACCAGCGGCATCGGGCTCGGCATGGCCGAGGCGCTGGCGGCCCAGGGCTGCGACATCCTGATCAACGGCCTGGGCGACGAGGCGGAGATCGAGCGGATCCGGTCCGGCCTGGAGGACCGGTTCGGCGTCCGCGTTCGCTACAGCCCGGCCGACATGTCCAGGCCGGATGAGGTCCGGGCGATGGTCGCGGAGGCGGAGGCCGCCTTCGGGCGGCTGGACGTCCTGATCAACAACGCCGGCATCCAGCACACCGAGCCGATCGAGGCGTTCCCGCCTGAACGGTGGGACGCCGTCATCGCGATCAATCTTTCCTCCGCCTTCCATTCCATCGCCGCCGCCCTGCCCGGGATGCGGCGGCGGGGCTGGGGCCGGATCATCAACACGGCCTCGGCCCACGGGCTCGTCGCCAGCGTGGAGAAGGCGGCCTATGTCGCCGCCAAGCACGGCATCGTGGGCCTGACGAAGGTCGTCGCCCTGGAAACCGCGGGCACAGGCATCACCTGCAACGCCATCTGCCCCGGCTGGGTGCGGACGCCCTTGGTCGAACGGCAGATCGAGCGTATCGCCGCCGAGCGGGAACTGACGATCGACGCCGCGGCCCGGGAGCTCCTGGGAGCCAAGCAGCCTTCGGGCGCCTTCGTGACGCCCGCCCAGATCGGCGCCATGGCGGTCTTCCTGTGCGGCGATGCGGCGGAACAGATTACCGGGGCCGCGCTGCCGATCGACGGCGGCTGGACGGCCCAGTGAGACTCAAAGCTCGCTCCGGCGCAGCATTTCGTCGAGGCGCCTGATCCGCACGTAGAGCCGCAGCGACCGGTCCATGAGGCTCCGGATCGCGGGCGGCAGCCGGTCGTCCTCGGCCCATCGGTCTTCCAGGCAGACCCTTTCGCCGCCGATCGCATAGGCCTCGCTGAACGCCTCGGCCGGCGTCATCTCTCCGGCGTGGACCGCGCGCTGGCACAGCATCCAGGCCATGATCTCCGTCAGCCGGGTGGTGATCCGCATCGTTTCCTGGCTGACCAGCAGCCGGGCCTCCGGACCAAGGCCGGCGACGTCCAGGGGCTCCTGGAAGGCGATGTAGTTGCGCGTCTCGATGAGGAGCGCCAGGGCCTCGTCATAGGTCCTGTTGAAGAAGGCTGTCGGGCGGATGGTCAAACCGGCGCTCTCCTCAGTCGGCGGACATTATGCCGCCCGGACCCGGCGCAGGCAAAAGCCGATGCGGCGGCCCGGCCGGTGCCGGAACGAGCTGGAGGGGAGGGACTTGAAACCGGAATGTCCCTTACCAGATCTAGTGTCGACGGATGCCGCTTGGCGGGTTCGTCGCCTAGATGGGGTGACCGATGGATGAAGGTGCCCCGCAACCGATATCGCTCAAAGGAGGGTATCCATGCGCAGCTTTGATCTTTCGCCGCTGTTCCGTTCGACCGTCGGCTTCGAGGGCATTTCCCGTCTTCTCGATGCCGCCCGCCAGCTTGACGACAGCGCCATTTCCTATCCGCCCTACAACATCGAGAAGCGCGGCAACGACCTCTACAGGATCACCATGGCCGTCGCCGGGTTCGGCGAGGAGGATCTTGAGGTCACGCAGACCGAGAACTCCCTGATCGTCAGCGGGAAGACGAAGAAGCAGGACGAGCAGCCCGTCTATCTGCACCGGGGCATTGCCGGCCGGGCGTTCGCCCGACGCTTCCAGCTCGCCGATCACATCAAGGTGACGGGTGCGACCCTGGAGAACGGCCTCCTGCACATCGATCTCGCCCGCGAGGTCCCCGAGGCGCTGAAGCCGCGGACCATCGCGATCGAGACGGGCACGAAGCAGATCGAGCAGAAGGCGGCCTGACAGCCCGGGTCCTGAAAGAGAACGCGGCGCCCCATATGGGGCGCCGTATTCATAGCCGCCAAACAGGTGCCGGCGGTCTGGAATGAGGAGGCCGATCGAGACGGCCTTCTTTTTTATAAGCCTCACCTGCTCAACCCGAGCGTCGGACTTTAGCGTAGGGGAGACTGCGGCATTTCGTCAAGGCGGTTTGTTTCAAATGCGAGTAATTTTTGGGAAGGCTGGCACTCTCCGGCACCGCCGGGGGGCATGAAATGCGCGCAATCCGCCGTCATGGGCCACGTGGTGTCCAGCACCCCGAGGCCCGGGAGATCGCTCTCAAGCTCATCATCCGAAGGTCTCCCATGAACCGCCGCCGATCGAGGGGCAAGGTGCGCTCCGCGGAAATCCGGCGATCGGAGGCGGCGGCGACGGGCTGCTTCCGGCACGT
>JAJUFW010000435.1 GCA_029263555.1 Alphaproteobacteria bacterium | reverse complement strand
GGTCAGCGCCACGGTCAGCGCCGCATCGGCGATCATCGACCGATAGCGGATGTGAGGCGAGGCGTAGGTCTGGGCTCCGCCCGCGCGCCCCTCAAAGACACCGCGGGTCGTCCAGCCCCGATCGCCGGCACCCAGTTGGACCGTCTGGAAATCCTCGATCTCCTCGCCCGGCCGGTCGAGTCGAACGGCAAAGGTCAACCGGTCCTGAAGGCGCTGATGTTGGCGGCGCATGCCGCGCGTCCAGCCGAGAGCATTGGCGAGAAGCCCCGTCAGGTTCGATGCTCCGGGAAAGCCGCGGACCCGTCCCAAATTGTCGACGATCTCGTCGCCGAAGGCCATCAGCGGCGCTTCCAGCGCGAGGACGATAAACCGCGGCATCAGGCGGCAGCCGCCTCGCGGGCGGCGGTCTCGCCGGCAACCGCCGATGCGACATCGGCCAGCGGCATCCGGTCGAGCCCAAGGGCCGGAACGTCCTCGAGCGCCGCCAGATACCGCCGCTCTCCCCGGCCATACATGGCGTCGAGCCTGCAGAGATGCTTCGCAAGCCGTTCGGCGGCATCGGCGACCGTGGGCTGGGCGGGCACGCGGAAGGCGCCCGAAAGCGACCGGGGCGGCCGGTTACCCGTCTCCACGAGGACGAGGTCGGCATAGGCGTAAGGGGCGGTCGACCCCTTCTTGGCGCCGGGGGAGGTCGTCGCGACCAGGTGGATGAGATGTTCGACGACCTTGCCCGCCAGGGCCGCATCGCCGGCCAGGTTCGCGATCAGCCCTTCGACGTCGATGACGACATAGACGTAAAACAGCCCCGCCGTGAGTTCCGTATCGAAAATGCCGCCGGCGCCGGGACCGGATTCCAGATCGTCCACGACCGTGAAGTAGTCGATTTCGGACTGCTCGCCATGGACCGTGAAGGCATGGGCCACATGGATCGGCGCTTCGGTGTTCGCCTCGGGGTCGGAGGTCACCATGCGGCCGAACAGGGCCGCTTCCAGGCCTGCGTGCAGAGGACCCTTCGCCTTCAGCATCTCGGCAAGGTTCGCCTTCTCCTCCTTGCGGAACAGCCGCTCGATCGCCTCGGCGGCGGCCTTCGGATCCGCCTCGGCGGCAGCGGCCCGCGCCTTCCCGATCAGATAGGCGATTTCCGGCTCGCCCAGCAGAAGCGCCTGCCGCGAGCCGTGATCCGCGGCGGCGTTCTTGCCGTAGAGGGCGATCGCAAGCGCGTCGACGGTCGCCTGCCGGGTCTCCTCGGTGCCGATGCCGGCCAGCGCCGGCAGGATCCGTTCTTCCGGAATCTTGCGCGAGCGCACCGCCATTTCAGGGCCGATCGCCGACAGTGCCCATTCGCCCTCGGCCGTGCGCCAGCGGCGCTTCAGGCATTGGGACGAGATACGGGTGCGCATGGCATTTCCATAGGGCATCCGTTTGGCGAGGCCGGAATCGTCGCGGTTGAGGAGCGCCGCCGAGTAAGAGGCAAGCGCATGGATCTGGACGAATCGCGTAGTCATGGCTGATCTCCGGCAGGGGTGTCGACGGCGGGTGAAGAAGTTGCAGGCGCGTCCGCGGCCCGGCGGGTCCAATAGGCCTTGGCGACAGAGAAGCGGACCCGCTCGATCGTCGGGCCGTCGCCCAGAATCAGTCGCCCTATGTCCTCGAAGGGCAGCGTGCCGGCCTGAACGAGGCGGCGGGCCATGCGCAGGAGCAGATCATCCAGGGCGGGGCCGCGGGCCGTCATCAGCATCTGGACCCGGGCCTCGCCGATGCCTTCGGCAGCCAGAACCTCGCCAAGCCGGCGTCGGCCGCCGGCAAAGGGAGCGAGGCTGGTGGGCAAGCTCAGGATCTTGACGAACAGCGCGATCCGCCTGGCGCGGTCGAGATCCGCATCGGGTGCCGTCCGGACCAGGATTCGCTGAAAGGCGGGAACGACCGGCGCGTCGCAATCCATTCGGCGCAGGTTCGCGAGATCGCCGCGCCGCTCCTGGTGATGGAGGGCGCGCACCGCATTGGCAAGAGCGCCGATCAATCCGGACAAGGGGCTTTCGTCCCGCACCGGCTGCGGGGATGACTCTACGGCCACGGCAGTTTCAGGCAGCATCCTTACCCCTCCCGTAATAGGGTTTGAGTTCGCTCGCGCTGAAGAAGGCCTTGTTGAATGCGCTTTCGGCGCGAACCATGGCCCGATGCCGCCGGACTGCCGAGGTCGGCGACCCGCTTTCCGCAGCCCGAAGAACGGCCCGGGCGCGGTCGGCAAGGTCGTCGAGCCAGGCTTTCCGGATCGCTTCCCGGTCTTCGCGCGAGTCCGCGGACGCTTCCGCGAATAGCTTTTCGAAAAAGTCGGCGTCGACGCGCCGCTGGAACTGATCGAGGAACGGCTCGGCACGACGGGCGGATGGTTGATGCTGCGCCTGGTAGGCGGACGGCTCGGGCCCGTTCTGGAACAGGGTCATCAGCCCGAAGCGCAGGCACGAGCGCACGGCGGCGGCCTGCCGGATCCGGTCCTGCGCGCTGGCGCCGATGGAGGCGGCTTCGCCGGCCTTCATCCGGGCCACGATCCGGGCGGGTATCGGCACGCGCCGTTCGTGGAACCCTTCGGTCTTTCCCTGGCCGCGGACCAGCGCCCGGCACACCAGGGTCCAGCCCGGCCCCTTCTCCTCCGGCCCGAATTTCTGAAGGGGCGCTGCCTCGCACCCGACCTGAAAGAGGATGTCGGAAAGGCGACGATAGTGGAAACCGCTGCGGTCGACGGTCATGGCCTTGACCGAACCCTCCGCGGTGACGAGCGGCGTCCAGGGATCGCCCGTGACCCCGGCCTCCTCCTTGGTCATCGCGATGCGCGCGACCCGGCTGTTGCCGGCGCGCGCCGAAAGCTGCCCGCGATCTTCGACCAGACGGATGCGACGGCAGATTTCGACATAGTAGGGGTGCAACCCGCGGCGCGGCAGGGAAACCGTGCCGTCCCAGGGAATGAGCCAGAGAAGCGCCAACCCCTCCGGATCGTACAGGTCGTAGCGTTCGAGGATCTTGTCCTCCAGCGCGACGAGACGGCGGATATCGCGCATGACATGGGCGCCAAGGCCACCCGGCGGCGCCAGCCCGACTCCGGGGCGATTCGCGAACCCTCCGTTCATGCGCGACACGCCGAAATTACCAGCGCCGAGGAACCCCTCCGCCGTCTGGACGGTGACCAGCGCGAACAGCCAGTCGTCCGGCGACGCGGCGTCCATCCGCGCGGATTTCAGGTCGTGATTGCGGGCCGTCACCAGCATGTCGAGCGCGTCGGGC
>JAJUFW010000062.1 GCA_029263555.1 Alphaproteobacteria bacterium | reverse complement strand
TGATCGCCTGGGTGGACAGGGTCATTCTGGAAGAGGGCTATGGCTGCGATGTCGCCCTGGTGACCGGGGACACCATGCCGACCTTCGCCTCGATGAACGAGCGGGGCGAGCCCGACATCGCCCCGGAACTCTGGGTCAACGCCGTGCGCGAGCCGCTGGAGCGCGCGACCGAAGAGGGGCGTATCCTTCTGCCCGTCGAGGTCCTGAGCGACGGGGGCGTCGAGGGGTTCTGGATCCCGACCTGGCTGGCCGAACGGGAAGGCATCCGCACCATCCACGACGCACTGGCGCGGCCCGATCTCTTCCCCGGCGCCGACGACCCGGACCGCGGAGCGTTCTTCAGCTGCCCGGCAGGCTGGGCCTGCCAGCCGATCACCGAAAACCAGTTCGCCGCCTTGGGCGCCGAGGATCTCGGCTTCGACCTGATCGATCCGGGTTCGGCGGCCGCGCTGGATGGGGCCATCGCCCGGGCGTTCAACCGGGAGGAGGGGTGGCTCGGCTACTATTGGGGGCCGACGGCGCTCCTTGGCCGCTATGACATGACGCGGCTGGAACTGGGGGTCGAGCACGACCCGGAGATGTGGCACGGCTGCACGGTCGTGTCCGACTGCCCCGATCCCGAACTGACCGAATGGCCCCGCTCCGAGGTGTTCACCGCCGTCACGGCGGGATTTGCCGAAAGGGGCGGCGTGGTCATGGATTATTTGAGCGCCCGCAGCCTGGGCAATGACACCCTGAACGCCGTGCTGGCGTGGATGGACGACAACCAGGCCACGAATGAGGACGGTGCCTGGTACTTCCTGGAAAACCATCCGGAACTCTGGACCGAATGGGTGCCGGAAGAGGTCGCTGAGCGCATTCACGACGCCCTTTGATCGCCGAACCGGGGGCGGCCTCCGGGCCGCTCTTTCCAGAAATACAACCGGAAAGCGACATGGACCTTATCGATTTCCCGGAAATGAGCCGCGGCGCCTCGCGTGCGCTGCGCCAGACCGTCGACGGCGCCTTTCGCGATTTCGCCCGCGCTTACGGCGAAACCCTGGAGGCGATCTTCGCCCCCATCGGTCATCTGCTGACCTTCCTTGAAACCCTCATGCTGGACAGCCCCTGGACGCTGGTTCTCGCGGTGATCTGCGGGCTGGTCGCGGTCATGAGCCGAAGCTGGAAGATCACCCTGGGCACGGCGCTGGCCTTGCTGGCGATCGGATATCTCGGGATGTGGGAAGACACGATGCGCACCATCTCGATGGTCGTCGTCTGCACCGTCCTGGCGGTCGCCATCGGCATTCCGGTCGGGATCGCGATGGCGCGTTCGGACCGGCTGCGGGGCGTGGTGACACCGGTTCTGGACCTCATGCAGACGATGCCCAGCTTCGTCTATCTCATCCCCGTCGTGATGATCTTCGGCCTGGGCCGGGTGCCGGGGGTGATCGCCGTGGTGGTCTATGCCATTCCGCCGATGATCCGCCTGACCGATCTGGGCATCAGGCAGGTGCGCGCCGATCTCTTGGAGGCGGCCGATGCCTTCGGCTCCACCTCCTGGCAGAAGCTGAAGGACGTGCAACTGCCGCTCGCGCTTCCCACGATCATGGCCGGGGTGAATCAGACCATCATGATGAGCCTGGCGATGGTCGTCGTCGCCTCGATGATCGGGGTGCGGGGGCTGGGCCAGCCGGTGCTCCAGGCGATCAACAACCAGTATTTCACCCTTGGGGTGATGAACGGGCTGGCGATCGTCGCCATCGCCATCACCTTCGACCGCGCGACCCAGGCCTACGGCAAGCGGTTGCAGAAGCATCTGGAGGCAGGCCATGGCTGACCCCCAAGGACCCGGAAGCGATATCGAGATCCGCAGCCTTTACAAGATCTTCGGCCCGCAGGCGGCACGGCATCTGGCCGACGTCAGGGCCGGCATGGGCAAGGAGGAGCTCAACACCCGTCACGGTCATGTCCTCGGGCTTCAGGACATCAACCTGACGATTCCGGCGGGACGCATCACCGTGGTGATGGGGCTGTCCGGTTCGGGCAAATCCACGCTGATCCGCCACATCAATCGCCTGATCGATCCGACGGCGGGCGAGATCCTTTACGACGGCGCGGACGTTGCCCGCATGTCGCCGGCCGACCTCCTGGAATTCCGCCGCTCGAAGACGGCGATGGTGTTCCAGAAATTCGCCCTGATGCCCCACCGGACGGTGCTGGAGAACGTGACCTACGGCCTTGCCATCCGCGGGGTCGGCGCCAGGGAGCGGGAGCGGACCGCCCGCCACTGGCTCGAGCGGGTCGGCCTGGAGGGATTCGAGGAGCGCTATCCCAACCAGCTCTCGGGCGGGATGCAGCAGCGGGTCGGGCTTGCGCGGGCGCTTGCCAACGACGCCGAGATCTTGCTGATGGACGAGGCCTTCTCGGCCCTCGACCCCTTGATCCGCACGGACATGCAGTCGATCCTGCTGGACCTGCAGCAGGAATTGCACAAGACCATCGTCTTCATCACTCATGACCTGGACGAGGCCCTGCGCCTGGGCGAGAAGATCGCCATCCTGCGCGACGGGCGCATCATCCAGCAGGGCACGGGCGAGTCGATCGTGCTGCGGCCGAAGGATGACTACATCGCCTCCTTCGTTCGCCAGGTGCGGCGCGGCAAGGTCATCACCCTGGGCACGATCGCGCGTGCAGCGCCGCCGGCGGATACGCCCGTGACATTGCCCGCCGGGACGCTTCTGGAGGATGCGGCCCGAGCCCTGACCCTGGCAGAGACGGGCCGGGTCAACGTGACGGATGCCGCAGGCAGACATATGGGCGTGGCGACGCTGGCGCGCATGGTGGCCGAGATGATCGAGCCGCAAGACGACGATGAGCCCGCGTCGATCGACGACGGCGACCCCAGCGTCGCGGCATGATGCGCCGGAAGGCCCGGCGGCACCTGTCTTCCGGGCTTTCTCGCCCATGCCGGCCGTTCGGCCCTTGGGCGGACCCGGCACGACGCCTCAGGGCATGTACTGACCGCCGGTCAGATCGATGATGCCGCCGGTCATGAAGGCGGCCTCGTCGGACGCGAGAAAGGCGACACAGTTCGCGACGTCGACTGGCTGGCCGATCCGGCGCAGCGGAATGGCGTCGAGATAGGCGTTCTCGACCGATTCCAGGTTGCTGAAGGTCTTCGCCATGTCCGTATCGATGCGTGTCGGCGCCACCGTATTCACGGTGATCCCGAAGGGCGCCAGCTCCCGGGCAAGGACCCGCGAGAAGCCGATGATCCCGGCCTTCGAGGCGGCGTAATAGCACGCGGTGAACTGCGAGCTCACCCTGCCGGCCATCGAGCCGATGTTGATCACCCGGCCGTACCGGCTCTGCTTCAGCAGCGGGATGGCGGCACGGGTTACGAGAAAGGTGCCCGTCAGGTTCACGTCCATGGTCTGCCGCCAGATATCGACGGGCGTGTCCTCGACGAGCGATTTGCGCCCGTCGACGCGAAGCGAGATGCCGGCGTTGTTGACGAGGATGTCGAGACGGCCGAACCGTTCGCCGACCTTGCCGAGCATCGCCTCGACATCGTTCTCCCGGGAGATGTCGCCGGTCATGGCGAGAGTGTCGACCTTGTGTTCGGCCGCGATGCTTTCGGCGGATCCGCTGGCGCTGCCGCCCTGCTTGTCCGAAATCGCGACCGAGGCGCCCTCGCGCGCCAGTCGCTGCGCAATCGCAAGCCCGATCCCCTTGCCGCCGCCCGTCACCAGGGCGACGCGCCCGGCCAGTCTTCGTTCGCCCATCGTTTCCCCCTCTCAGTTCATCGTCAGGGCCCATCGGTTGCGGAGATCATCCGCGCTGGCGACCCGGAGGCCGGCCGCCCGGATGGCTTCGCTCATGGACGCGACCGCCTCGGCGTTGCTCGCGGCGAGGGTGCCGTCGGGGCGGGCGATGTTGTTCTCGAACCCGATCCGGACATCGCCGCCGAGCAGGGCCGCGAACATCCCGCACGGCCTTTCGGCCGGGCCGAACGCGCATACCATCCAGTCCCGGAACCGGGTTCGGGAATGGGGCGCGAAGGCCAGCAGATCGCGTGGCGACGCCGTGAGCGGCGGGTGATAGCGGCCAAGGACGTAGAGGATCGATACCAGCGCCGGATCGATGTCGCCGTCATCGGCCCAGGCGTCCAGCCTTGCGGCATCCCTTTCGTCATAGATGATGATCTGCAGGGCGGCGCCGCGCCCGCTGAGCGACCGCAGGAAGCGGGATGCCGCGCCCCGATCGTCTTCGGTCGGCGCGATTTCCCGCAAGGCGATCGAAACGGCCTCCGGGCGCACGGCCTCCACGACGGCCATCTGCTCCGCAGCCGAATACCGGCCGACCGATTCCGTGGTGATCTGCGTGATGATCTCGCGGCCCGCAGCGCGCCGGATCGCAGCGATCGCCGTGCGGTAGAGATCCGCATCGAGAATGTGCCGCTGCTCCCGATCGCGCACATGGACGTGAATCATGGCGGCGCCCGCCTCCTTCACCTCGGCGGCGGTCCTGGCGATCCGGTCGATCGTGACGGGAAGGTTCGGATGATCGGATGTCGTGCGCCGGGCGCCGTTGGGCGCCGAAGCGATGGCCACGGGCAATGGTCTCAATTCGGCTCCTCAGCGGATTCCCCGGGGGAAGCTACCGGCCGACGACGTCGCGCGGTGTCCTCCCCTCGAAGAACGCCTGCAGATTCTCGATCGCGCGATATCCCATCGCCGATCGCGTCTCGGTCGTTGCGCTCCCCAGATGGGGCAGGAGAAAGGTGTTCGGACACGCACGCAGCTCCGGATTGACCCGGGGTTCGCCGGCGAAGACGTCGAGGCCGGCCGCCGCAACGCGACCGGACCGGAGCGCGTCGATCAGCGCCGCTTCGTCCACGACCTCGCCGCGGGCGGTGTTGACGACGATCGCGCCTTCCGGAAGCTTCGCAATTCGCGCAGCGTTGAGCCAGCCGCGGGTATCGGCGGTCAGCGGTATGTGAAGCGAAAGAACGTCGCATTCCTTCAGGAAGCGTTCCTCGTCGGTGTGCACCGTGATGCCCGACGGGGCACGGTCCGGAACGCGGCGTGCGAGGCAATGGACCGTCATGTCGAAGCCCATCGCCCGCTTGGCAACGGCCAGCCCGATCCGGCCCATCCCGACGATGCCGAGCCGCTTGCCGCTGACATGGCTGCCCATCATGTGGGTCGGCGTCCAGCCTTGCCACAGGCCTTCCCGGACCAGCCTGTCCCCCTCGCTCGCGCGGCGGGCGGCGCCGAGCATCAGGAGAATCGCGATGTCGGCGGTCGCGTCCGTGAGGACGTCCGGCGTATTGGTGACGGTGATGCCGCGCGCTTTGGCGGCGTCGACATCGATATGGTCGACCCCGACCGAGAAGCTGGCGATCACCCGCAGCCGGTCAGGCAACGCGCCGATCAACGCAGCGTCGACCGGATCGCCCACCGTGCAGAGGAGCCCGTCGGCATCGCGGCAAAGGGCCGAGAGCTCTTCCCGGGTCAGCTTGCGGTCGTCGGGATTCAGGACAGCGTCGAACAGCTCCTGAGCCTTGCGTTCCACATTGTCCGGAAAGTGCCGCGAAAGAACAACGCGTGGCCTGACCATCGATCGGGATCCCGTTCTTAGCGCTGCAGGCTCTCGATGAAATCCACCCTGTCCGACCACACGGCGCGGGTGATCCCGATATCGTGATCGAGCTCCAGCATGGTCACGCCCATCTCGCTGTACTTGAGGATGTCCTCATTGCTGGTGCCGAAGCCCATCATGACCGATCGGCCGTGCTTGCGGGCGGCGGCGATCGTTTTCTTGAGGGCGCCCTGGACGTCGGGATGGTTGGTGTTCGGACGGCCGAAGCCGAGAGACATCGAATAGTCCGCCTGTCCGAAGAGGACGAAGTCCACCCCGTCCACGGCGATCATCTCCTCGAGGCAGGATTCCGTCTCGGCCGACTCGATCATGATGCCGACCAGGGGCTCGGTATCGCACCATTTGACCCAGTCGGCGCCGCTCTTGGCGCCCCAGCCGCCGGACCAGCAGATGCTGCTGTAGCCCCGGATTCCCCGCGGCGGGAACTTCGTCGTCCGGACCGATCGGACGACGTCCTCCACGGTCCTCATCTGCGGGAAGATGATGCCGCCCGCGCCCAGCTCCAGGATCTTCCGGGGCATGTAATGGTCGTCCCGGTCGACGCGGACGATCGGGCAGACGCCGTGATTGACGGCGGTCTGGATGACGAACTCCATCCGTTCGTCCCGCACCCACTGGTGCTCGGCGTCGATGCGGATGAAATCCAGTCCCGCAAAGGCGGCGGCATGCATCATGCCGGGATGCATCGTGGAGATGACGCTTCCCGCGATCAGCTTGCCCGACTTCATCTTTTCGCGGATCCGGTTCGGCTGGAAGGTGACGGGGCGGTCCATGACGGTTCCTCCTTCTGGATGTTGGCGACCGGGTCAGAAGCGATCGACACGGAAGGGCCGGAGATCGATCGATGCGGGTCGGCCCGCGATGATCTCGGCCAGCACCTGGCCCGTCTTCGAGGCGCCGATCAGGCCCTGATGGCCATGGCCGAAGGCCAGGAAGACGTTGGCGTGCTTCGGGGAGCGGCCGATCACGGGCAGGCTGTCGGGCAGGCAGGGGCGATGGCCCATCCATTCCGTGAACTTCGCCGTCTTCAGCCCCGGAAAGACGCGCTCGCCGATGCGCAGGAGCTTGCGCGCCCGCTCGAAATTCGGGGCCGCGTCCAGGCCCGCGAGTTCGACATTGCCGGCGAGACGCAAGCCCATGTCCATGGGCGTGAGCGCGATCTTGTCGTCGGCGGAGAGCGTCATGATCCGCGGGGCGACGCCGGGATCCGACAGGGTGACGTGATAGCCGCGATGGCTTTCCAGGGGAACGCGATGGCCGAGCGGCTCGATGAGCGCATTGCTCCAGGCGCCGGCGGCGATCACGACCTTGTCGACCTCGATCGACCTGCCGGATGCGGTCCTCAAACCCCGGGGGCCCTCGGGTCCGATGTCCCAGCCCGTCACGGTCTCGCGCAGCAGCGTGCCGCCCCGCCGGACGAAATGATCGGCAAGGCCCTTCACGAGCCCATAGGGGTTCGTGCAGTGACCGTGGCCGGGAATGAAGTGGGCCTTGCGGAACTCCGGCGAGATGGCGGGCTCGATCTCCCTGATCTCTTCGGCGCCCAGGATCTCGATCGGCAGGCCGACCTGGCGCTTCAGGTCGATCGCAAACCTGTCATGCTCGGGTCCGTCCTCGCTTCTGTAGACGAAGAGCTGCCCCGTACGCTTGAAGAGATGCTGGAGCCCAGCCTCCTTGAGAAGCGGGTCGTAGGCTTCGAACGTCTCCCGGTTGAGGCTGGCGAGAGCCTTCGAGATGGCCCGCACGCGCTCGGGCGAACTCTGACGAAGAAAGCGGATCAGCCAGGGAAGGCACGCCGGAAGATAGGACCAGCGGATATGCAGCGGGCCAAGGGGGTCCATCAGCCACTTGACCACGTCCTTGATCATGCCGGGCGTTGCGATCGGTACGACCGAGGCGGGGCTGACGCCCCCGGTGTTTCCGAAGGAGCACATCTCGTCGGGATCGCCGCCGTTGCGGTCGATCAGCGTGACGGTGTGCCCTTCGCGCTGCAGATAATTGGCGCACACCGTGCCGATGATGCCGCCCCCGATAACCGTGACGCCGCCCCGTTTCGCCCCGTTCATGGCCTGCCTGACCTATTCTTCCGCATAGACGCTGAATTCCTTGAGCTGAGCTTCGCTGCGCGCGAGGGCCTCGGACAGCCTGTCGGCCTTCTGGGCAGCGATGATCAGCCCTGCCAAGACCTGCCCCAGCTCGACGGCCGGGACGATGGAATCGAAAACGAAGGGGGATGAATTGGCGACCGGCAGGGTCACCGCCGCGTCGCGCGCGAGCGGCGACAGCACGCTGTCCGTCACGGCGACAATGGGGGTCTGCTGGCGAGCGGCGAAGCGCACAGCCTGGATGGTTGCGCGAGTGTACGGGCGATAGCCGAAGGCGATGAGCACGTCCTTGGCGGTGGCGCTTCGCAGCTCATCCGCAGCCGTGCCGCCGAGGCCGCTGACCAGGACGAACTTGTCGCTCAGCAGGCTTGCCGTGTAGTGGAAGCAGAACGCCGCCGGAAAAAGGCTTCTGTTGCCGACGATATAGACCCGCCGGCTCTTGTCGATGAGGTCCCGTGCGGCCTTCAGGTCTTCGGGCTTGATGTTGGCGAAGGTCTTCTTCAGGTTGTCAACATCGGCGTCGATCATTTCGTCGACGAGAGTCGATGTCGCGCCGCGCTTGCCCCGATCGCGAAGCGCCTGCGCCCGGCTGCCCAGGGTCGGATTGCCGCGGCCGGTCAGCCAGTTCTGGAAGCGTTGCCGGAATTCGCCGTAACCGGGGAACGAGAGCTCGCGGGCAAGCCGCAGCATCGTGGACGGTTGAACGCCGGCCTTGGCGGCAGCCGTGCGCATGGAATTGAGAGCGATTTCCTCGGGATGGGATAAGGCGTAGTCCGCAGCGATCCGAAGCTGATGGCTCAGCGTATCGAAGGAACGTTTGATCTTCTCCGTAACCTCTTCATCGGCCATTTGTCTCTCCAGACCTTTGAACCGTTTCAAGGGAGTACTTAACGGTCCTATGAGAGGAGCTGGGAAACAAATTTGACCCGGCTGTAGGCAAGGAGGCCTTCGCTTCCGCCCTCCCGACCATAGCCGCTGGCCTTCGTGCCGCCGAACGGCGTTTCCGGCATGGCGAGGCCGAAATGGTTCAGGGAGACGTTGCCGCTGTCGAACGACCGGGCGAGATAGGCGCTCCTCGACGCAGAACTCGTGAAGGCGTAGGCCGCCAGACCGTAGTCCACGTCGTTCGCGCGCCTAACGGCATCCTCGAGGCTATCGAACGGGACGATCGGGACGATCGGCCCGAAGGGTTCCTCGCTCATGATGCGGGCATCCGCCGGGACCTCCGCCAGCACGGTCGGCTTCCAGAAATGTCCCTCGTTGCCGGCGCGACTGCCCCCGGTCACGAGCCGGGCGCCGCGACGGACCGCGTCCTCGGTGAGCGACGTCAGCGCGTCGATGCGGCGCTCATTCGCAAGCGGTCCCATCTGCGTGTTCTCGTCGAGACCGTTGCCGATCCGGATGGCACCTGCCGCTGCGGAGAACTTCTCGACGAACTCGCCATAGACCTTCTCCTGGACGAAGAAGCGGGTGGGCGACGTGCAGACTTGGCCGGCGTTGCGGAATTTCGCCTTCACGATGCGGGGCAGGATCTTTTCGACCTCCACGTCGTCGCACACGATGACCGGTGCATGCCCGCCGAGCTCCAGAAGGCAGGGCTTCACGCCCGCGGCCGCGAGCGATGCCAGATGGCTGCCGACCCCGGTCGAGCCCGTGAACGTCACCATCCGGATGACGGGCGATGCGATGAGATGTCTGGAGATGTCGTCGGGAACGCCGAAGACGACGTTGAGGACGCCCGCCGGCAGGCCGGCTTCATGGAATGCCCGGGCGATCGCCAGGCAGCTCGCCGGCGTTTCCTCGGACGGCTTGACGATAATGGAGCAGCCCGCGGCAAGCGCGCCCGCGATCTTCTGAAGCGGTTCCGAGACGGGGAAATTCCAGGGCGTGAACGCGGCGACGGGGCCGACGGGCTCCAGCAGGACGGATTGTACGACATTCGGGGCCCGGCTCGGGATGATCCGGCCATAGGCGCGCCGGCATTCCTCGGCATACCAGTCCAGCATGTCGGCCGAGCCGAGCACTTCGGACCGCGCCTCCGCCAGCGGCTTGCCCTGTTCGCGGGTGATGACGGCCGCCGTCGCTTCGACGTCCCTGCGCAGATTGGCGGCTGCGGCCCTCATCAGGGCCGCGCGATCGAAGGCCGGTGTGTCGCGCCAGGTGCGGAAGCCGGACTCCGCGGCCGCCAGAGCCATGTCGAGCTCTTCGGCCGTCGCATGGGGAATCGTGGCGACAACGCCGCCGGTGGCCGGATCGAGGACCTCGCCCTTGGCTCC
>JAJUFW010000381.1 GCA_029263555.1 Alphaproteobacteria bacterium | reverse complement strand
GTCCAGCGGGAAGGACTTCTGCGGCCCACCGTCATCCCCGTCAGCGCAGCGTGTAGAGATACGCGGCCATGTGCCTGGCCTCCGTGTCGGTGAGGCCCAGCGCGGGCATGGCCGTCTCGGGTGCGATGCCGGGCGGGTCCTGGAGCCATCGGGTCAACCCGCCCGGCCGGTTCGGCAGGACGCCCGCGATGTACGCCCGCTGGACGAAGGCCTCCAGCGAGGGCCCGACCCGGCCCCGCGCGCCCCGAATGCCGGGAATGACGTGACAGACCCCGCATTCGTAGGCGGCGATGAGGCGCCGCCCCTCCTCTGGATCGCCGCCGACGACGCGCATCGGCACCGGGCTCTCTCCTTCCTCCACGCAGGCGGTGAGCGCCATGCCCAGCAGGAGAGCAAGCATGGCGAGGCCCCCAGGACGGCCGCCACGGGAGCCCCTCATTGCCCCGCCGACGGAACGACGCCGAGCTGCGGCGCCTGCGTGTCGGGCGTGGCTCCTCCTGCCGTCCCCTCCGTACCCTGCCCCGGCTGCGGCAGCCGGACCGACGCGAAATATTTCGAGACCGCCTCGATATCCTCATCGGTCAACAGCTTGGCGATGTTCTCCATGACGTTGAGCGGATCGCCGCCGCGCTTCCCGTCCTTCCAGAGCCGGAGCTGGAGCTGGAGATAGGATGCATACTGGCCGGCGAGGGCGGGATAGCTGGGCGGGATCCCGATCCCGGCGGGTCCATGGCAGTTGACGCACCCCTGCACGCCCTGACGGGCGATGCCGACCGCCGATATGGCCGCGCCATGCTGAAGCATCAGGGGATCGACGTCGGGCGGCGGCGGAAAGGGCACGTCTTCCTGCACCGCGTAATAGGCCGCGACGTCTTCCATCTGCCTGTCGGACAGCGCCTGGGCGATCGGGGTCATGATCGCGTTCTGCCGTGCCCCCGACGCGTAATCCTTCATGCTGTCGTAGAGATACCAGGCCGACTGCCCCGAAAGCCGCGGAAAGGCCCCGGTCGGATCCCCCGCCCCGTCGAGCCCGTGGCATTGGAAGCAGGCGCCCGCCGACCCGCCGGGGGCGCCGTTCAGATAGCCGCCCACGGCGACGAAGCGGCCGTTATTCAGGTCCGGCTGGGCCTGGGCTTCCAGCCCGGCCAGCAGGCCGCAGGCGATGCCGAGCACCGGCAGATGACGGCGCACCTCCGTCATGTCGGCACCAGCGGACGAGGGTTCCTCAGATAGTCCGTGATCATCCTGTCCGCCGCCCGGTAGGTGAGCGCGCCCACCGTCGATGTGGGGTTGTAGCCCGGGTTCTGCGGAAAGACGCTCGATCCCATCACCCACAGATTATGCAGATTCCAGGACTGGAGATGCTGGTTGACCACGCTGGTTCGTGGATCGGTGCCCATGATGGCGCCGCCGGTGTTATGGGTCGTCTGGTAGGGCACGATGCTGTAATGGCCGGTCAGCCAGCCCACATCCGACGTTTCCCCGCCCATCCGCCCGGCGATCTCCGCTGCGCGCTCGGTCACGTAGCGCGACATCAGCCGATCGTTCCGCGGGAAGTCGAACGTCATGCGGAGAAGCGGCTGGCCGTAGGCATCGACATAGGTCGGATCGAGGTCCAGGTAGTTGCCGCGATGGGCCGTCGACGCGCCGTGGACCGACAGGCTGGTCGTGTGGTTGTAATGGCGCGCGACGGCGCGCTTCCATTCCAGCCCCCAGCGCGGGGTCCCGGGCGGCACGGGATGGCTCAGGATTGGCGACGCCCCGGTGGTGTAGCAGGCAATGTATCCGCCGCCGATGAAGCCGAGTCCTGCGTGGTCGAAATTGTCGCCGTTGAAGTCGTCGATGGCTCGGCCCAGGGCGCCCGCCCCCATGAACGGATTGATGTTCACGTCCTCGCCGAAGAAGACGCCGACGCTGCTCATGGTCTGGTAGGTGTAGTTCTTGCCCACCACCCCCTGCCCGGTCTCCGGGTCGTAGGTCCGCCCGATGCCGGAGACCAGCAGCAGATGGACGTTGTGGTGCGCGAAGGCGCAGAGGATCACCATCTCGGCCGGCTGCTCGATTTCCCGGCCGCGGCCGTCGACATAGATGACGCCGGTTGCCCGCCGGGCCTGGGGATCGAAAAGCACCCGGGTCACATGGGCGTTGGTGCGCAGCTCGAAGTTCCGGTTGGCGAGCGCGAACGGCAGCACGGTGATCTGGGCGCTCGCCTTGGCGAAGTGCTCGCAGCCGTGGCGTTCGCAGAACCCGCAATACATGCAGGGCCTGAGCTGGGCGCCGTACGGATTGGTGTAGTGCTGCGTGACATTGGCCGACGGCACCGGAAACGGATGGTAGCCGAGATCGGTGGCCGCATCGGAGAAGAGCTTCCCGGCATAGGACATCTTCATCGGCGGGTTGGGAAAGGGGCGGCTGCGCGGTCCCTCGAACGGATTGCCGCCCGGCCTGATCTCGCCGTTCAGATTGCCGGCTGTCCCGGCGATCCCACAGACCGCCTCGAAATGGGTGTAGAACGGCTCCAGCTCCTCATAGGTGACGCCCCAATCCTGGATCGTCATGTCTTCGGGGATCATCTCCGCGCCGTAGCGTTCGGTGACATGGCTGCGCAATCGGAAGTCGCTGGGAAGAAAGCGCCATGTCTGGCCGTTCCAGTGCACGCCCGCGCCGCCGAGGCCGGTCCCCGGCAGGAAGGAGCCGAGCTGGCGCATCGGCAAAGCGGTCTGCCCGACGAGATTGCGGAAGGTCAGCGTCTGCCGGCTGACATCGATCATCATTTCGTGCTGCACGTCGTATCTAAGCTCGTCGTGCATGGCGGGAGACTGCCAACCAGGTACGGTCCGGCGCATCTGTCCCTGCTCCAGGCCGACCACCCTGTATCCAGCCTCCGACAGCTCCTTGGCGAGGATCCCGCCGGTCCAGCCCACGCCGACCAGCACCACATCCACCGCCGGAAGCCGCATCGCCATTCCCCGCTACTCAGTCGTCGTGGTCGTGGCGGGTGAAGGCGGAGTGGGCCATGCTCATCGGCGGCCGCTCATAGGCCATGCCCCAGTTCTCGACGAGATAGGCGTATTGGCCATAGGCGCCGGGATACCCGATCATCCGCCACCCGACCATGTCGCGGTTCCCGCCATAGGCCGGGTCGGCGAAGAACCCCTCGACGGTCTTGGCCAGCAGCGTTTCGAAGAAGATCGGGGCCGGCAGCTCCGGGAAATTGACCGCGCCCGTCTCCAAACCCGTCAGGACGTCGTCCTGACGCTCAGGCGCAAGATCCTGGAAGGCCCGGCCGCCGTAGGTATCCGCGACATGCCGCTGGGTCGCCGCGATGCCGATGCGGAAGACCTCCGCCGGCGTGTAGCGAAGTTGATAGCCCTGCTCCGGCTCCCCCTCCTGCCAGGGGCCGGCGAGATACATTCGTGCGCCCTGGCCATAGCCGCCGGCGAGCTGGCGGTCGATATAGCCGGTGACGCCCGCGGATGCCGCCCCGGGCCAGGTCTCGTCCGGGGGAATGAGCCGGTCCACCGCCGCCGCGAGGAATGCCGCCTCCGCGGGCGTAAGGAAAAAATGGATTCGGTCGGGTTGGACCGGATCCGGCTGTGCCGGGGGCGTCGGTAGAGTGCCCACTCCTTGCGCCGGAGCCGGGGACGGCACCGTGGCCGCCACGCCAACGGCGCCCGCCGCCTTGAAGAGCGAGCGTCGAGAGACGGAACCGGTCTCGCGGCGGTCGGCCGGCTCGTCGGTCATTGCTCGGCCTTTTCTAC
>JAJUFW010000117.1 GCA_029263555.1 Alphaproteobacteria bacterium | reverse complement strand
CGCCAGGAGAAGGCAGGCAAGGGCGAGGGCGGGGCCGATCCGGCGCAATCCGGTCATCCGGCAGGGTCTCCAAAGATCGCGGGGCCTTTCCGGATGATGCCGGTTCGCCCCGGCGGCGGCAACGGCCCGGCCCCGGCCCCCTCCGCGGCCTTGAGCGGGGCCGCGGGTCCGGGATATCACGGGGCGCGCCCGTTCGGCACCGGTCCCGGGAGCCCTCTCGACGGCTTCGCCGCCCGGGCGACAGGACAAGCGACCGATGATACCGTTCCGCCTGATTTCGGCCTATCGAGCCACCCTCTACCGCGTCGACGGCGACGGTCTCGTGGCCGAGTTCCGCCCGGGGCGACCCGCGCCGGAGGTGGACGCGATCCTGAATCGCCACCGTGCCCTGTCGGCCGCCTTTCTGACCGCCTGGAATCCGCGCAGCCGCCCGCAGCCGCAACGGGTCAACCAAATCCGTGAGCGGCGGCTCGAGCAGATGGTCAGGCGCGCCGGGCTGGTCTTTCTGCCGGGGGAAGGGGCCGATGCGACGGGGCGCTGGCCGGCCGAGAAAAGCCTGCTCGTCCTCTCGATCGGGCGCGACGCGGCCGACCGGATTGCTGCCGCTTTCGGGCAGAATGCCTATATCTGGCTGGAACGGAACCGGGCGCCCCGCCTGATCCTTTGCCGCTGAACTTCCCCGGCTTGCGTCGAAGCGGCCATCCGCTAGAGTGCACACCGACATGCGAACGCTTTACCATCTTCCGCTTTCCGCACCGTCGCGCATCATCCGCGTCGCGCTGGCCGAGAAGAAGCTGGATTTCGAGCTTGCCTTCGAAAAGATCTGGGAGCGTCGTGACGCCTTTCTGAGCCTGAGCCCGACCGGCGAAGTGCCGGTCCTGGTGGAGCCGGATGGCCTCGCCTTGAACGAGGCCTGGGTCATCGTCGACTATCTGGAAGAGGTCTATCCGGAGATCCCGATGCTCGGCCGGACGCCGGCGGAGCGCGCCGAGGCGCGCCGGCTGATGGTCTGGTTCGACGGAAAGTTCGGCCGGGAGGTCACGGATAACCTGGTCGGCGAGAAGGTTCTGAAGCGGCTCATGGGCTGGGGGCACCCGAACTCCGAAGCGATTAGGGCCGGGCGGGCCAACATCCATTATCATCTGGACTACATCGCCTTCCTGGCCGAACAGCGGAACTGGCTGGCGGGCGACGATTTCGGCATCGCCGACATCGCGGCGGGCGCGCATCTGTCGGCCATCGACTATCTGTGCGACGTGCCCTGGGACCAGCATCCGGTCGCCAAGGGCTGGTATGCGCGCCTCAAGTCCCGGCCGAGCTTCCGTCCCCTGCTGGCGGACGTCTTTCCGGGAATAGCGCCGCCGAAGCACTACAGCGACCTGGATTTCTGAAGCGGGATCGTTACGGATGCCAAACAAAATCCTTGGCTCCGCCCGCGCCCTTGCCGGATCGTGCCGCATTTTCGCCTGCAACCGACGGCAAGGTTCAAGACGTGATCAAGCTTTCAACCAGAGCACGAAAGGCCGAGCACAAGCCGTGATGTCCCTGCTCAAGAAGCGCGTCGCGCTCCTCGCGCTGCCGGTCGCCCTCGCCGCGGCGCCCGCCCTTTCCCAGCCCTATCCGATCACCGACCAGGTGGTCCTCACGCTTTCGGCCGAGGACTGGGTCGAAAGCGACACCGCCCGGGTCACGGTCGCGATCGACGCGGCCCGGCCCGGAACCGATGCCGCCGGCGTGCGCAGCGAGATGCTGGCCGCGCTGGACCGGCTCGCGCCCGACGCCGAATGGCGCTTCGTCCGCTTCGACCGCGGCCGCGACCAGAGTGGGCTGGAACGCTGGAGCGCCGCCGCCGAGGCGCGCCTGCCCGAAGCCGGCCTCGGCGGGATCGAAGGCCGGGCGGACGAGGCGTCCCGGCCGGGACTGCAGGTCCGGATCGAGAACACGGATTTCTCGCCCACGCTGTCCGAGACCGAGGCCATCAGAGCGCGGCTGCGGCAGGAAATCTATCTCCGCGCCGGCGAGGAGCTGGAGCGCCTGAACAACACCTTCCCCGACCGCGCCTACCGCGTCGCCAACATCGATTTCGTCAACCCGCCCTACCGCCCGGTGGAGCCCAGGACAGAGATGATGATGGCCCGTCCGGCCCCGGCGGCGGCCGCGGATGTCGCCGGCGGGCTCGCCGTTTCCGAGAAGCTCACGGTCTCCGCCCAGGTCGTGCTGCAGACCCTGAACTGGTGGAGTGGCGGGGACGAGGAAAGCCCGGACCGGCCCAACTAGGCCGGTTCCCCCCGCTTCGGCGGGCAGGGCCATGCGGAAGCCGTTCCCGCGACAGCCCCGGCAAGGAGCCGTCGCGGGAACGAGGCTACGCCCAAAGCGATACGCCTTCGCGTGCGACGGCGGGGCGCTGTTCCATGCGCCATTAACCCCGGGATCAAGCGTCTAGCCGCCCGTCCGCTGCAGATTGGCGTCGGCCGCCGCGGCCGCTTCCGTGCCCGGCGCGATCTCGATGACCCGGCGCCAATCCGCCTTCGCCCCCGGAAGATCCCCCGCCAGGCGCCGGATGTTGCCGCGCTCCAGATAGGATCCGGCATTGTCCGGGTCGGCCGCCAGGGCCTGCTCGATGTCCCGGAGCGCCGGACCGTAATCGCCGAGGAATCGATGCGCGGCGGCGCGGTTGCGCAGAAGGTCCGGGTCTCCCGGGGCGAGACGAAGGGCGGCCGTGAAATCCTCGATGGCGGCGACATAGTCCTCCGCCCAGGCCGAGGTCCAGCCGCGCTCGGTCAGGGCCTCGCGGTTCTCCGGATCGACCTCGAGGGCAAGGCCGAACGCCGCCTTCGCCTCGACGGCGTCGCCGGCCTCGCGCCAGGCGCGCCCGCCCTGGATGGCCAGCCGGGCCGAAAGCGCCGGATCGATCTCCGCCAGCTCCTTCGCCAGGTCGACGAGGTTCCGCGCCCCTTCTTCCGCCCGGCCGAGCGCCACCATCGCCGTCGCCGCGCAATGGCGGGCAAGGTTTCCGCCCCCCTCCAGCTCCCAGGCGTCGGCCTCGCCCAGCGCCTGTTCCGGCCGTTCCTCGACCAGGTCGAGACAGCGCTGGTAGCGCGCGGGCCCGTCCACCGGCGACTGGGCGTTCGCGACCGGAAGCGCAAGGAACAGGGCGGCGAGTAGAGCGACGGATCTGATCGGTGTCATGGGCCTCAAGGCTTCACATCCCGGCCGCCTTTGGCAAGCCCGAAGCGGTTGCGGCAGGCCGGGCCGGACCATAAAGTCGCCTGGAACGGTTCCCCGCCTCCCCCATCGGCAAAGCCCGAACAGATCCCATGCCCCGTCTCTTCTGCTTCGGTCTCGGCTACAGCGCGCTCCGGATCGCGGAACGGCTTCTCGGCGAAGGCTGGGCCGTCGCCGGCACCTGCCGGTCGCCGGCGAAGCTGGCCGGGCTCGCCGGCCGCGGCATCGAGGCCCATCTCTTCGACCGCAGCCATCCCGTCGACGCCGCGGCGCTCGCAGGGACCACCCATCTCCTGAGCTCGGTGCCGCCCGACGCCGACGGGGATCCGGTCCTGGACGTCCACGGGGCGGAGATCGCGGCGCTGCCCGGCCTTGCCTGGGCGGGATATCTTTCCAGCACCAGCGTCTACGGGGACACGGGCGGCGAATGGGTCGACGAGAGCGCCCCCCTAAATCCGGCCGACGACCACGCCCGGTCGCGGCAAGCAGCGGAGGAAGGCTGGCTCTCGCTCTTCCGGACCCGCGGGGTTCCGGTCCATCTGTTCCGTCTTTCGGCCATCTACGGCCCGGGCAGAAGCGCGGTCGACCAGGTCCGGGCCGGCCGGGCCAGGCGGCTCCACAAGCCGGGACAGGTCTTCAACCGCATCCATGTGGAGGACATCGCCCGAACGGTCCGCGCCTCGATGGACCGGCCCGATCCCGGGGCCGCCTACAATCTGGCGGACGATCATCCCACACCCGGGGCCGAGGTCGTCGAATATGCCTGCACGCTCCTGGGCGTCGAGCCGCCGCCCCTCGTCCCGGTCGAGGAGGCCGGCCTCTCCCCGACGGCGCTCGGCTTCTGGGCGGCGAGCCGCCGGGTCGCGAACCGCCGGATCAAGGAGGAGCTGGGCGTGACCCTGGCCTATCCGAGCTACCGGGAGGGTCTCGCGGCGCAGGTCGCGTCGGAACGGATTGCTGGCAAGATCGCCCCGGCCTCCCCATTATAGCGCGCGAGAATCGTTCTCACCTCCTGCAAGAACCCCCCTGCGATTCCATGGAAATGATCGACCTGCTCCTGAAGCGCCGCTCAGTCTCCGTGCGGCTGATAACGGAACCCGGCCCCAGCGAGGAGCAGTTGGACCTGATCCTGCGCGCCGCCACCCGCGTTCCCGATCACGGCAAGCTGGCCCCCTGGCGTATCCAGATCCTGCGCAAGGACGGGCAGCGGCGGCTGGGAGACTTCCTCGCCGCCCTCTTCGCCCGCGAGATGCCGGAGGCCAACGAGAAGCAGATCGAATTCGAACGCCAGCGGCCGCAGCGCGCCCCGCTTCTTCTCGTCGTGACCTCGAAGCCGCGGCCGAGCCCGAAGGTGCCCGAGCTGGAGCAGCTCTTGTCCGGCGGCGCGGTCTGCCAGAATATCCTGGTGGCGGCCCAGGCGCTGGGCGTCGCCGCCAACTGGATCACCGAATGGCCGGCCTTCCGCCCCGAGGTGGTCGAGCATCTGGGCCACGATCCGGCGACCGATCGGATCCTCGGCTTCTTCTATCTCGGGACCGCGAGCGAGAGGCCCGACGAGCGGCCGCGGCCGGCGCTCGAGGACGTGGTCAGCGAATGGGCCGGGGCGCCCGCCCCGGCCGCCGAGAACGAGGACGTGGCATGACCTTCATTTTCCGGAAGGCCCGGCGCACGGACGTGCCAGCCATCGTGCGCATGCTAGCCGACGATCCCCTGGGCGCCGCGCGCGAGCGCTGCACCGACCCGCTGCCGGACGGCTACTGGAAGGCGTTCGAGGCCCTGGATCGCGACCCGAACCAGGAGCTGGTCGTGGCCGAACGGGACGGGGACGTGGTCGGCTGCCTGCAGCTCACCTTCATCCCCGGCCTGTCGCGACAGGGCATGACCCGGGCGCTGGTCGAGGCCGTGCGCGTCGACGCCGCTTGCCGCGGCGCGGGCATCGGGCGGCGCATGATGGCGTGGGCGATCGAAAGGGCCCGGCAGCGCGGCTGCGGAATGATCCAGCTGACCAGCGACAAGAGCAGGACCGACGCCCACCGCTTCTACGAAGCGCTCGGCTTCGTGCGCAGCCACGAGGGCATGAAGCTGATGCTCTAGGCCGGGAAGCGCAGGCGACCTACGAGGCGACGGTCCGCGTCTATCCGGAACGGGGCTATGAGCCGATCCCTTTGCCGAAGGCCTCGCCCGAAGACCGGACCCGCTTCGCCATGGGCCGGATCGGCCAGGCCCGCCCCGCGTCCTGACCCGGAGTCGCCCCTCGACGCCGCGTACCCGTTCAGCGGAGGGGCGGGATGGGCTCGGCGGCCATCGCCGCCAGCTTCGCGACGGTGTTCATGTTGCGCGCCGTTCCGTGGCTGGCGGCCGGGACGCGCAGCTTCGAGCGGGCCATTCCGTCCCCGTAATGCACATAGATCTCCCGCACCCCCAGCCGAAGCTCCTCCCCCTGCCGGCCGGAAACGGCCTCCAGCATCTCCGCGGCAGGCGGTTCGTCCAGGAAGATCGCGACCGTCCGCTTCGGGGCGGCATCGGGGAAGGGGTTGTCCGCCAGGACCTGCCGCATCTCGGCCGACGTCCGCACGAGCACGCCGACCGGTCTTCCCGCATATTCCCGGAGCTTCTCCTCCAGCGCGGCCTTAACCTCGGCCTCGGTCCCCTCGCTCTCGAAGACGACATTGCCGCTGGCGATATAGGTCCTGACCGCCAGAAGCCCCGCGCTTTCGCTCAAGGATCTCAGGTCGCTCATGGGCAGCTTGCCGGTTCCGCCCACATTCACAGCACGCAGAAGGGCGACGAAGACGGTCAATCCATGCCTCCCGGTCCGGCACCGGCCGACGCCGGATCCTTACAGGACGTCGGTCAGCCCTCTTCGACGATCGTCGCTTCGTGCCGAACCGAGAAGTTGACAGAGCGGGCAATGAAGCAGAGGCCGTGGGCCTCGCCATGCAGCCGGCGGGCGAGGGCAAGATCGCTTCCCCTCGCGACGGTCACCCGGGGATTGAGGACGACCTCCGTGAAGTGCCCGCCTTCGCCTTCCAGCGCCATGGTCCCGCGGGCCGCGTCCTCATAGGCCGTGACCGCCAGCCCGGCCCGGGCCGCCAGCGCGAGATATGTGAGCATGTGGCAGGCCGAAAGGGCCGCGACCAGAAGGTCCTCCGGATTGTGGCGCGCGGGATCGCCGCGGAAATGGGGATCGGCCGACCCGTGAAGGGCGGGCCGGCCCGGAATGTCGACCCGGTAGTCGCGCGAATAGGACTGGTAGGAAAGGGTCGGCCCCTTCTCCGCCCCGGTCCAGACGACCGACGCCTCGTAACGGTGCTCCCGACCCATCGCCCGTTCCTCCGGTTCAGTTGTCGCCCATCTTGAGGGCGGCGATGAAGGCCGATTGCGGAATCTCCACTTGGCCGAACTGGCGCATGCGCTTCTTGCCTTCCTTCTGCTTCTCCAGAAGCTTGCGCTTGCGGGTGATGTCGCCGCCGTAGCACTTGGCCAGCACGTCCTTGCGCAGGGCCGAAATCGTTTCGCGCGCGATGACCCGCCCGCCGATCGCGGCCTGGATCGCGATCTTGAACATCTGCCGCGGGATCAGGTCCTTCAGCCGCTCGCACAGCGCCCGGCCGCGCCGCTCGGCCTCGGAGCGGTGGACGATCATGGCAAGGGCGTCCACCGGCTCGGCATTGACCAGGATCGACATCTTGACGAGATCGCCTTCGCGATAGCCGTCCCACTGATAGTCGAAGCTGGCATAGCCCCGGCTGATCGACTTCAGCCGGTCGTAGAAGTCGAAGACGACCTCGTTCAGTGGCAGGCGGTAGACCAGCATGGCCCGGTTGCCGGCATAGGTCAGCTCGATCTGCTCGCCCCGCCGCTCGGTGCAGAGCTGCAGGATCCCTCCGAGATACTCGTCGGGCAGCATGATCGTCGCCTTGATCCAGGGTTCCTCGATATGGTCGATCTTCACCGGATCCGGCATATCGGCCGGGTTGTGCAGGTCGATGACCGAACCGTCGGTCATGTAGAGCTTGTAGACGACCGACGGCGCCGTGGTGATCAGGTCGAGATCGAATTCGCGCTCCAGCCGTTCCTGGATGATCTCGAGATGCAGAAGGCCGAGGAATCCGCACCGGAAGCCGAAGCCGAGAGCGGCCGAGGTCTCGGCCTCGTAATGGAAGCTCGCGTCATTGAGGGCGAGCTTGCCGAGCGAATCGCGCAGCCTCTCGAAATCCCCGGCATCGACCGGGAACATGCCGCAGAAGACGACCGGGATCGACGGCTTGAAGCCGGGCAAGGGCTTGTCGGTCGGGCGCCGGTCCTCGGTGATCGTGTCGCCGACCTTTGTCTCGCTGATCTCCTTGATGCCGGCGGTGATGAAGCCGATCTCGCCCGGTCCCAGCTCGGGCACCAGCACGCCCTTCGGCGTCATGAAGCCGACCCGATCGACCTCGCGCACCGCGCCCGACTTGAAGAAGCGGACCTTCATCCCGGTCTTGAGCACGCCGTCGACGACCCGGACCAGGACGACAACGCCCAAATAGGGGTCGTACCAGCTGTCCACCAGCATCGCCTTCAAGGGCGCCGT
>JAJUFW010000388.1 GCA_029263555.1 Alphaproteobacteria bacterium | reverse complement strand
CATAAAGGAAGCCCCAGAAGGGAGGAAAAAGGGCGCCGGTCAGCGAGATCAGGAGGGTCACGGGAAAGGCGATCAAACCGCCGGCGACGAAGGCCAGAACCACATAGACCGGCGCGAGCGCGCTGTCCCGCCACGTCTCCGCCCAGTCCAGCAGGGATCCGATATCCGCAATCTCCCGCAGCGGCGTGAACGTCCAGGCGGCGGCCAGCCCGGCAATGCCCGCGACGAGGAGAATAGACGGAAAGAGCCGACGCCATCCGCCTCGATGCGTGCGTTCAGCGTCTTTCCGAAAGCCTTTGCGGCACGGATCGTCTTGCTCTGTCGCAAGCAGGCGGTAGGCCAGCTTCTCGGCCGTGATCGGCTGGTCGGGATCGATCACCTCCGTGCTCGGGGCCAGTCGGTCGAGAAGCTCGGGAACCATGTCGTGAAACGGGCCGAGGCGGCGCGGACGAACCCCAAGCATACGGATTGCCTGAATGAGAGAACCGGAGGATGCGACCGCTGCCGCCACGTCCTCCGGCTCACAGTCCAGATGTTCGGCAAGAAGACGATCGCGCACCCGGAGGATTCCATTCGCGATCTCCGGCCTGCCGTCGGCTTCGATGGCAAGATCGCATTCGGTATCCAGACCCATGGACCGGTTCGAGAGATTGCTCGACCCGATACGGATGAGCCGGTCGTCGATGACCATCAGCTTCGAATGGATCTTGACCTCGTCCAACGCGACCCCCGGCAACTCGCAATTGAAGACGGCGAAGCGACCGTAACGGTCGGCCCGCCTCAGTCGGCGCAGGAGCCGAGAGCGGCCTACTCCCATCGTCGTCTCCTCAAGCCAGCCCGTGTTGCGGCAGGGAAGTACCATCACGATTTCCGGCCCCTCTTCGGCCTGAAGGCTGTCCTCGATCGCCCGGCCAATGGTCGCGGACGTGAAGTACTGGTTCTCGACATAGACGTGCCGGCGGGCAGCCGCGAGCGCAGCCAGGTAAAGCGCTTCGACCTCGCGGACCGCGGGGCGGGCCGCGAAAGGTGGATCGGTCCGGGCGATGCCGATATCGACCTCCCGGAAATCGGCCCTGACATGGTCCGGCCAGCATGGTTCCGGCCGCGACACCGGCGGGATCGGCGATCCCCCGGCTCGGATCCACCGCTCGCGGGCGATTGTGGCCAGCGCCCGGGCCGCGGGCCCATCGACCATCATCTGCACGTCGTGGAACGGACCGTAGGCGCGACCATCGGGCGTCGTGCGGCGCGGATCGTCCGCGATATGCAAGTTCGTGTCCCAGCGGCCGCTGGTCACGTCCAGCCCGCCGCAGAAAGCGAGGCAATCGTCGATCACGACGATCTTCTGATGCTGCGATCCTCCAGGAGGGTGAGCATTGTCGGTCATCATCTGGATGCGGGGATGCGCCTTCCAGGGGAGGCGTAAGGTCGGCACGAGTTCCCTTTCGAACGCGTAGATGACCGAGAAGTCCCAGAGCAGGACATGTACCTGCAGCTCCGGCCGGCGCTTGACGACCATCCGCAGCAATGCCTCCAGCGTCTTCGGCCAGCCGTCGTCCGGATCGTCCCCGGGCAGCAGGTCGACCCGCGTATGAAGCTCCCACGCGAGAATGATGATCGATCGGCGCGCGGCGATGATGGCCGAACGCAGCGCCCTGAAATAGGCCTCGGCGTCGATCAGGACGCCCGCCCTGTGTGCACGCTCCTTCCGCCAGCAGGTCTCGCCGGGACGAAGGATCGGAGGGGCGGGTAGGAAGGTCTGAAGAGCCGATTGTCGATCGGAGAACGCCATGGTCCATGAGTGCCGGTTCGGGCCGAATCCTTTTCAGGAACACCGAAGAAGGCACATCGGGTGCAGGGCGCGTTCCCGGGGACGGAGCCTGCCCATTCCCGCATCAGATAGCCTGCTGTAAGTGCAGGAGCTTCATGCTAGCTTCCGACCGCTTTCTCATTGAATCGCCTGGTCGACCTCTCCCATGTCCCGAGTTCTCTCCCGTGACGGCAAAGCATGGCCGGCCGCCCGCATCGTCCGCCACGTTTCGGAGCTCGTACGTCTTGCCGGACCGGTCATCGTCGCGCGCGCCGGCATTCTGGTGATGGCCGTCGTCGACGTGATCTTCGTCGGCCGGTACGGAACCAGCGATCTTGCCCATCTCGCCCTCGGCAGCGCTCCGTTCAACACCCTGGTCGGGACCGGAGCGGGGCTGCTGATCGGCACGCTCGTCATGACCGCGAACGCGTTCGGGCGCGGCGCCTTGGCCGAATGCGGCGCCGTCTGGCAGAGGGGGACGATCTATGCCGGCCTGCTGGGCTTCGCCGGGTTCGCGATCTGCCTGTTCGGGGAGCCGATCCTGCTTCTGTTGGGGCAGACGCCGGAGATGGCGGCCGGGGCAGGGCGCATCATGATCATCCTGGGTCTCGGGCTTCCGGCCGGATTGATCTATACCGCCACGGCCTATTTCCTGGAGGGACTGAAAAGACCGGTGCCGGGCATGGTGGTGATGGTTCTGGCGAACCTGCTCAATGCCCTTCTGGTCTGGGTTCTCGTGTTCGGCGTCTGGATCTTCCCGGAAATGGGCGCCGAAGGCGCCGCCTGGGCCTCGACCCTGGTCAGAACCTTCCTGGCCGCCGCCATGGTTGCCTATGTTCTGGGGGTTGCGGATTACGCCCGATACGGCGTGAAGCGGTGGAGCGGGTGGCGCTGGCGCGAATGGGCGAAGCAGAGGCGCATCGGCTACGGCGGAGGTGCCTCTGTCTTCATCGAATCGGGCGCCTTCATGTCGCTCAGCCTGTTCGCCGGCTGGATCGGGGCCGTGGCTCTCGGCGCCCACGGGATCGCGCTTAATCTGCTTGCCCTGATCTTCATGGTCGCCCTCGGCGTCGGCTCCGCGACGGCCGTGCGGGTGGGTATCGCCCACGGCCGGCACGACTGGAAGGACCTGTCGCTGGCCGGGTGGACCGGACTTGGCGTAAACAGCGTGGTCATGGTGCTGCTCGGCATTGTGCTCTGGGCAATCCCCGATTCCATCGCCGGCCTGTTCACGACCGATCCCGCCCTGGTTGCGAGCGTGACGCCGCTCATCGCGCTCTCGGCCTTCATCCTCATCGTCGACGGCGGGCAGGTGGTCATGGCCAATGCCCTGCGCGGACGCGGGGACGCCTTGGTTCCGGCCCTCATGCACACCATTTCATATATCGTCGTCATGGTGCCGCTCAGCTGGTTCCTTGCGTTGCCGCTTGGGCATGGGGTGCTGGGCCTTTACGAAGGTATCCTGATCGCCAGCATGGTTTCGGCCGCGCTGCTCGTCGGCAGGTTCCAATGGCTCTGCCGGCGGGACACTCTCCGGGACACAATGACCGGTTGAGAGCGATCGATTGTTCGCATGTGCGAAATTTGTTACGTTGCGCCATCGTTTGCCGGGAGGTTTCCGTCCCGGCCGACGGCGTTGAAGGTGGCCTTGCAAGGCCCCCCCTGAAAGCTTGGATGACCCCTTGACCGATCGATCCGCACAGCCTTCCGGTTTCGACATCAAGCCCGTCACGATCGAGGAGGAGATGAAGCGCTCCTACCTCGATTACGCCATGAGCGTGATCGTCAGTCGTGCGCTTCCGGACGTCCGGGACGGGTTGAAGCCGGTTCATCGCCGGATCCTCTACGCGATGAAGGAAGGCGGCTACGATTCGACCAAGCCCTTCAAGAAATCGGCGCGCGT
>JAJUFW010000514.1 GCA_029263555.1 Alphaproteobacteria bacterium | reverse complement strand
CGGCGGATCGGTATTGGGCAGGCAGGCAAGCGACGTGACGCCGCCGGCGGCCGCGGCCAGACCCGCCGTCTGGATCGTCTCCTTGTGCTCGCAGCCGGGTTCGCCGATCTGAACGCGCATGTCGACCAGCCCCGGCGCCAGGCATTCGCCCCGGCAGTCCACGACAATGGCGTCGGCGGGCGGGGCGTCGGCGAACAGCCGCGGTCCGACGTCCGCGATGGTTTCGCCTTCCGTCAGCAGTGCGCCCGGGGCATCGAGGCCGGTCGCCGGATCCAGCAACCGGGCATTCACGTAAGCGATCCGGCGGGCGTCCTGGATGCTGCTCATCGGTCGGCTCCCGTTTCGGCACCGGCGCGCGGCCGCATCAGTAGGTCAAGGCAGGCCATCCGCACAGCCACCCCAAGCTCCACCTGCTCCAGGATCACGGACCGGTTGATGTCGTCGGCGACTTCCGAGTCGATCTCGACGCCCCGGTTCATCGGGCCCGGATGCATGATCAGGGCATCCGGGCTGGCGACGGACAGCTTCTCGTAGGTCAGTCCGTAGAAGTGGAAATATTCGCGCACCGAGGGGACGTAGCTGCCGTTCATCCGCTCGTTCTGGAGGCGCAGCATCATCACGATGTCGGCGTCCCTCAGCCCGTTCCGCATGTCGTGATGGACCTCGACGCCCAGCCGCTCGATCTCCGACGGAACGAGGGTCGGCGGCGCCACGATCCGGACGCGGGCGCCCATGATGTTCAGGAGATAGATGTTCGACCGCGCGACCCGGCTGTGCAGCACGTCGCCGCAGATCGCGACGGTGAGGCCGTGGAGCCGTCCCTTGCGGCGCCGGATGGTCAACGCATCGAGGAGCGCCTGGGTCGGATGTTCGTGGCTGCCGTCGCCGGCATTGATGACCGCGCTCTTCACCTTTTCCGACAAAAGCTTGACCGCCCCTGAATCGGCGTGGCGGACGACCAGCACGTCCGGCTGCATCGCATTCAGGGTCATCGCCGTGTCGATCAGCGTCTCCCCCTTCTTGATGGAGCTGGACGAGACGGACATGTTGATCGTGTCGGCGCCGAGCCGCTTGGCCGCCAGCTCGAAAGAGGTGCGCGTGCGGGTCGAATTCTCGAAGAACAGGTTGATCACCGTCCGGCCGCGGAGCTGGGCGGACTTCTTGTCCGGCCGCCGGTTCTGTTCGACGAACCCGTCGGCGGTATCCAGAAGGGACGTGATCTCGGCCGCTGACAGATCCTCGATGCCGAGGAGGTGAGGGCGCGCGAAGGCGGGGCTGGGGGCGGTGTCGTTCGTCATCGGGCGCGCATCATACCGGCTTCCGTCGGAGGCTCAACATACGCCGGCGTCCTTGAGGGCTGCGATCTCGCCGGCTCCATAGCCCAGCCATTCGCCCAGCACCTCCTCCGTATGCTCGCCGTTCAGGGGCGGATGGCGGCGATAGCTGACGGGCGTCTCGCTCAATTTAAGGGGGCTGCCGATCAGGTCGATCGGTTCCGGCGCAAGCGGATGGGGCATGCTGACCTTCATTGCCCGGGCGAGAGCCTGGGGGTCGGCGAACACCTGGTCGATCCGGTTGATCGGGCCGCAGGGAACGCCGAGCGGCTCGAGGCCATCGAGCCAATGGGCGCGGGGGCGTTCGGCGATCAGCCCAGCGACGATCGGCACCAGCACCTCGCGGTGACGGACCCGCTCGGTATTGGTGGCGAAGCGGGGATCCGCGGCCAGGTCCGGCCTGCCGGCGAACTCGCAGAACCGGGCGAACTGGCCGTCATTGCCGACGGCCAGGATCAGCCAGTCGTCGGCGGCGCGGAAGGTCTGGTACGGGACGATCGTCGGATGTCCGTTGCCGTGGCGCGGCGTCGGCTCGCCGGAGGTCAGGTAATATTGCCCGGCGTTGGAAAGCCACGCGATCTGGGTATCGAAGAGCGAGAGGTCGATATGCTGGCCCTGCCCGGTCCGATCGCGATGGTGGAGCGCGGCCAGGATGCCGACCGTGGCATAGACCCCCGCCATCAGATCGGCGACGGCGACGCCGACCTTCATGGGCTCGCCCTCGGTTTCGCCGGTCAGGCTCATGATCCCGCCCATCGCCTGGATCAGGTAATCATAGCCGGCACGGTGCGCGTAGGGTCCGGTCAGGCCGAAGCCGGTGATCGAGCAGTAGATCAGCCCGGGCGTGACGGCGCGGAGCGAGCCGTAGTCCAGCCCGTACCGGGCCAGCGTCCCGGCCTTGTAGTTCTCGACCAGGACGTCGGCCTTCGCGGCCAGGCTGCGCACCAGCCGTTGTCCCTCGGGCTTGGTGAAGTCCACGGCAATGGAGCGCTTGTTGCGGTTCGCGCTGAGATAATACGAGCTCTCGCTGGTTTCGGCGCCGGTCCCGTCCTTCAGAAAGGGCGGGCCCCATTTGCGGGTGTCGTCGCCCACCCCGGGGCGTTCCACCTTCACCACGTCGGCGCCCAGATCTCCCAGGATCTGCGTCGCGCTGGGCCCGGCCAGGATCCGCGACATGTCCAGGATCTTCAGCCCGGCGAGCGGACCGTCGGCATGGCCGGAATTCGGGGCAGGGTTCTCGGGCGTCATCGCTCGGCACCGGCTTCTCGGGATCGTCTCGACAAGGGGTTATAGGGAGCCGTCTCGGCGCTTGGCAAGCAGCCCGGCGATCAATGGACGATCAGCATGAGGGACGGTATCGTGGCCGCCGCGGCAATCGTCGTCGCCGTGATGATGCCGGCCATCAGGGG
>JAJUFW010000687.1 GCA_029263555.1 Alphaproteobacteria bacterium | reverse complement strand
TCCTGGACGAGGCGGGCGTTTTCGCCCACGCGCCGGACCGCAAGGTCGACAGCGTCTGCCCCTATTGCGGCGTCGGCTGCCAGCTCACCTACAACATCAAGGACGATCGGCTGCTGTCGGTCACTGGGCGCGACGGACCGTCGAACCGGAACCGGCTGTGCGTCAAGGGCCGCTTCGGCTTCGACTATGTCCACCATCCGCATCGCCTCACCGAACCGATGATCCGGCGGGAAGGCGTCTCGAAGCATGACGTCGCCATCGATCCCGGCAACCCTTGGACGCATTTCCGCAAGGCGACCTGGGAGGAGGCGCTGGCCGTCGCGGCCGGCGGGCTGAAACGCATCCGCGACCGGGACGGGGGCGGCGCGCTGGCCGGCTTCGGGTCGGCCAAGGGGTCGAATGAGGAGGCCTATCTGTTCCAGAAGCTGGTGCGCACCGGCTTCGGCACCAACAATGTCGACCACTGCACCCGGCTCTGTCACGCCTCGTCGGTCGCCGCCCTGATGGAGGGCATCGGTTCCGGCGCCGTGACGGCCCCCTTCATGGCGGCCGAGGATGCAGAGGTGATCATTGTCATCGGCGCCAATCCGACGGAGAACCATCCGGTCGCCGCCACCTTCTTCAAGAACGCGGTCGAGCGGGGCGCCAAGCTGATCGTCATGGATCCGCGCGGTCATACGCTGAAGCGGCATGCGACCCACATGCTTCAGTTCAAGCCGGGCCGCGACGTGGCGATGCTGAACGCCATGCTCAACGTGATCATCACGGAAGGGCTCTACGACCGGCAATACGTCCAGGCGCACACCGAGGACTTCGAGAAGCTCCAGGAGCACATCAAGGACTATCCGCCGGAGAAGATGGCGGAGATCTGCGGCATCGATGCCGACACCCTGCGCAGGGTCGCCCGTCTCTACGCCAAGGCCGAAGCGGCGATCATCTTCTGGGGCATGGGCGTGTCGCAGCATATCCACGGTACCGACAATGCCCGCTGCCTGATCGCGCTTGCGCTCGTTACCGGCCAGATCGGCCGCCCGGGCACCGGGCTGCACCCCCTGCGAGGCCAGAACAATGTCCAGGGCGCCTCGGATGCGGGGCTGATCCCGATGTTCCTGCCCGACTATCAGTCGGTCGAGGACGAGACCGTCCGGAAGCGCTATGAGGAGTTCTGGGGCACGAAGCTGGACCCGCGGCGCGGCCTGACCGTCGTGGAGATCATGGACGCGATCCATGCCGGCGAGATCAAGGGCATGTACATCATGGGCGAGAACCCGGCGATGTCCGATCCGGACGTCACCCATGCCCGCGAAGCCCTGGCGAAGCTCGAGCATCTGGTGGTGCAGGACATCTTCCTGACCGAGACGGCGGCCTATGCGGACGTGGTCCTGCCGGCCTCCGCCTGGCCGGAGAAGGTCGGCACCGTGACGAACACCAACCGGCAGGTCCAGATGGGCCGGAAGGCCCTGCCGCTGCCGGGATCGGCCCGGCCGGACCTGGACATCATCATCGACATGGCCCGGGGGCTCGGGCTGAACTGGACCTATTCGCATCCCCGGGACGTGTTCGAAGAGATGGCCCGGGTCATGCCGTCCTTGCGCAACATCACCTGGGACCGGGTCGACCGCGAGCATTCGGTGACCTATCCGGGCCCGGCGGAAGACCTGCCCGGGGTGGACATCGTCTTCGGCGAAGGGTTCCCGCGGGCGGGCGGGCGGGGGCGTCTCGTCCCGGCCGCCCTGGTGTCGCCG
>JAJUFW010000220.1 GCA_029263555.1 Alphaproteobacteria bacterium | reverse complement strand
GGCTGCCTGCCGATGTGCGGCCACGGCACGATCGGCACCGTCACCATGGCGTTGGAAAACGGCCTCGTCACGCCGCGGGAGGAAGGCCGGCTGGCGCTCGACGCGCCGGCGGGCCGGGTCGTCGCCGAATACGAAAGGGACGGCCGTTTCGTGCCCAAGGTGCGCATCCACAACGTCCCGTCCTACCTCGCCGCGACCGACATCCGCATCGACTGCCCCGGGCTGGGGGAACTGGTCCTGGACGTGGCCTATGGCGGCAACTTCTACGCCATCATCGAACCCCAGCCGAACTATCCGGGGCTGGAGGAAATCTCGGCCGACACCATCCTGCGCCTGAGCCCGATCGTAAGGCGCCTGGTGAACGAAGCGGTCTCGATCGTCCATCCGGAGGACGCGACCATCCGTTCGGTCTCCCATGTCCAGTGGACCGGCCGTCCCCGCGATCCGGCCGCCCACGGCCGCAACGCCGTATTCTATGGCGACCGGGCGATCGACCGTTCCCCCTGCGGCACCGGCACCTCCGCCCGGATGGCCCAGCTTGCCGCCCGGGGACGGCTGAAGGTCGGCGATGCGTTCGTTCACGAAAGCATCATCGGCAGCCTGTTCGAAGGCCGGGTCGAGGCCTCCGCCACGGTGGGCGGCATGCCGGCCATCGTGCCGAGCATCGCGGGCTGGGCGCGCATGCACGGGCTCAACACGATCTTCGTCGACGAGCGGGATCCCTTCCGGCACGGTTTCCAGGTGATCTGAGGCGATGCCCGAGCCACGTCCGATCGCGGTCGTCGGCGCCGGCATCGTCGGCGCCGCCTGCGCCCGTGCGCTCCAGCGGGACGGTCGTCGTGTCCTGCTGATCGACCGGGACCCGCCCGGCAAAGGCTGCTCCTACGGCAATGCGGGCCATATCGCGATCGATCACATCAGGCCGCTGTCGCGCCCCGACGTGCTGCTCCGCGTCCCCCGGATGCTGGCCGATCCGCTGGGGCCGCTCGCGATCCGGTGGCGGCATCTGCCGCAGCTCTGGCCGTGGCTTGCCCGTTTCGCCCTGGCCGCGCGGCCGGGCCGGGTGAAGGCCGCGACCTCCGCGCTCGCATCCCTGCTGGAATCCGCGGTCGAGGACTGGCGGGCCGAGGCGGCGGCGTCCGGGGCGCGGGATCTCTTCCGCTGGCAGGGCGCCCTGGTGGTGTACGAGACCGCCCGCGCCTTCCGGGACGCGGAGGCGGAACGGCAAATCCAGTGCCGGCATGGCGTGGTCGTGAAGACGCTGACGGGCGAGGAAGCAAGGGACATGGCGCCCGGCCTGACCGGCGCGGTCCAGGCGGCAACCTTCTATCCCCAGGCGGCCCATGTCGTCGATCCCCATCGGCTGGTCACGGCCCTGGTCGACGCTTTCGCCCGGGACGGCGGGACCGTCGAGCGCGCGCATGTTCGCGGCTTCGCCGCCGCTTCCGGCGATGCGCTGTCCCTAATGACCGACCACGGACCGGTCGAGGTCGAGGCGGCCGTGATCGCCGCCGGCCTGGGGTCGAAGGATCTCGTCCGCGAGGCCGGACTGTCGGCACCGATGGCGGCCGAACGGGGCTATCACCTGATGCTGGACGCGACGGAGGCCCGCTTCGACGTTCCGGTCAGCTCGGCCGAACGGGGCTTCGTCCTGACGCCGATGGCCACGGGCCTGCGCCTCGCCGGGACGGTCGAGCTGGCCGACCCGTCGTCCCCACCGTTCTGGGCGCGGGCCGAGCTTCTGGAGGGCCATGCCCGGGCGCTCTTCCCCGGCCTCGGCGGTTCCGCCGGTGCGCGATGGGTGGGGAGCCGGCCGACCCTGCCCGACTACCTGCCGGCAATCGGCCGCGTGCCGGGGCGGCGCAACCTGTTCATGGCCTTCGGCCACCAGCATCTCGGCCTGACGCTGGCCGCGACGACCGGACGGCTGGTCGCGGATCTGGTCGCCGACCGTCCGGCCCCGCTGGACCTCCGGCCCTTCGCGCCGGATCGTTTCACGCGCGGGCGCCGGCCCGCCCGTGTCTGCGCGGGCTAGCGGACCAGCAGCGCGCGGGCCCGGGCGCTGTCGCGATCCATCTGGGCGATCAGGGCATCGAGGCTTTCGAATTTCTGCTCCCCGCGCAGATAGTCGACCAGCTGGACGCGGAGATGCCGGCCGTAGAGATCGCCGGAGAAGTCGAACAGGAAGGCCTCGAGCAGCGGCCGGTCGAGCTGGAACATGGGCCGCAGGCCCAGGCTGGCGACCCCGTCATGCCAGACGATCTCCGGCCCCTCGTCGATCCCGGCACGGATCGCATAGACGCCGAAGGCCGGGCGCAGATAGCCGTCGAGGTCGATATTGGCGGTCGGGTAGCCGAGCGTCCGGCCCCGCTTGTCGCCATGTTCGACCCGCCCCTCGATCTCCCATGGCCGCCCCAGGATCTCCGCCGCCTCCCGGGGCCTGCCCTCGTGCAGCAGGGTCCGCGCCCGGCTCGAGGAATAGACCCCGCCGCTTTCGTCGGACGCCTGGGTCACGATGCTGACCCCGAAGCCATGCGCCTCGCCGAAGCCGATCAGCGTCTCCGCATTGCCCTGGCGCTTGTAGCCGAAGCAGAAATCGTAGCCGATCACCACATGGCGGACGCCGAGCCCCCGGACCAGGACCTCCCGGACGAATTCGTCCGCGGTCATTCGGGCGAACGCCGCATCGAAATGAAGCACGACGTGGATGTCGACCCCCAGCGCCTCCAGCAGCCGGGCGCGGATCCGGAACGGCGTCAGCCGGAAGGGCGGATCCTCGGGCCGGAAGACCGAGCGCGGATGAGGTTCGAAGGACAGCACGGTGACCGGGACGCCGAGGCGGCGCGCCTGCGCCATCGCCTCGGCGACGACGATCTGATGGCCGCGATGGACTCCGTCGAAATTCCCAATCGCAACGACCGACCCCCGCAGTTCGGCCGGGAACTCCTGATAATGCCTGAAGAGATGCATGAACCGGACACGTCCTTGTCACTCGGCCCCTGGCCAGGGCGCGATGGACTATAGGGAGACGTGGGCCGCGAAGCCAGTTGGAACAAAGGCCCCCAAGTCTCGGGCGGTCACGTCCGGGTCGGGACCATGACCCTTGCCTCGCCGTCCACCACCAACCGGTCGCCGACATAGCATCGGGTCGCAAGCACGGCCTGCCGTTTCTCGGCCACGATCTCGGTCACCGTGCAGCGCGCGATCACCGTCTCTCCGGCCCGCACCGGCGCCTTGAAGCTCAGGGACTGGGAAAGGTAGACCGCCCCCGGCCCGGGCAGCCGGGTACCCAGCACCGCGGAGATGAAGCTGGCGGAAAGCATCCCGTGGGCGATACGCCCCTTGAACCGCGTCGCTTCCGCGAAGTCCTGGTTGAGATGCAGGGGATTGGTGTCCCCCGTGATCCCGGAAAAGAGAACGATATCGGTTTCGGTCAGCGTTCGCGCATAGCTGGCCGACATCCCGACCGACAGGTCCTCGAGGCAGTAGCCGCCGAACGCGTCCTCGCCCCTCAGCTCATCCAAGATCCGCCCCCCGGGGGAAGATGCTGCATCGCACAAATATAGCGCGCCGACTGCCGCCCCGGCAAGGTCAACCCCCGAGCGCATCGGGCGCGCGGGGATCGATCGGCACCTGCCGGGCGAGGCCGAGCTCCGCCTCTAGCGCCGCCGCCGCACTGAGCAGCGGAGCCTCGCCCCGCGGCGGCGCGACCATCTGCAGCCCCACCGGCAGACCGTTCGTCGTGAAGCCGCAGGGCAGCGACAGTGCCGGACAGGTCGAAAGCGTGATCGCATAGGTCACGCCCAGCCATTCGATGTAATTGGAGAACACGTGATCCCCGACCCGCTCGACATAGCGCTGGCCGACCGGGAACGGCGGGACGATCACGCTGGGCGTGAGAAGCAGGTCGTAGCGGTTGAAGAACCGGCGCACCCGGTGGAACAGGGCGCCGCGGGCGCGGACGGCGCGGGCGATCTCCTCGCCGGTCAGCCTCAGCCCGGCTTCGATATTCCAGATGACGTCCGGCTTCAGCTTGTCGCGAGCCGTTTCGAGCAGCGGGGCATAGAGTGCCGCGAACTGCACGCTTCTGAGGACATGGAACACCTCTGTCGCGTCGGAGAAATCGGGCGCCGCCTCGTCGACCGGAACGCCCATCGCCTCCAGGCGCCTGACCGTCGCCTCGACGGCGGCGCGGACGTCCGGATGGACGGGCCACTGGCCCAGGTCCATGCTGAAGGCGGCACGGCGCGGCAGCTCCCGCCTGCGGGCCGCCTCCAGGAACGGTGCCGAAGGGGCCGGCCGGGAGACGGGGTCGATCGGATCCTCGCCGACCATGGCGTCCAGCATCAGCGCCACGTCCTCGACCGTCCGCGCCATCGGCCCTTCGACGAACAGATCGTCCAGGGGCAGGGGCCGCGGTCCCCGCGCCACCCGGCCGGGGCTGGGCCGGAGGCCGACGACCGAGCAGAAGCTCGCCGGGATCCTGAGCGACCCGCCGAGATCCGAGCCGTGGGCGAGCCAGACCATTCCCGTCGCCAGCGCCACGGCGGAGCCGCCCGACGAGCCGCCGCAGGTCATCGCCGTGTTCCACGGATTGAGTGTCGGCCCGAAGACCGGATTGAAGGTCTGCGCGCCTGCGCCGAATTCCGGCGTGTTGGATTTGGCGAGCACGATCCCGCCCCGTTTCTCGAGCGTCTCGACCAGGATGTCGGTCCGCGCCGGAACGTGATCGGCATAGATCGGAGAGCCGAAGGTCGTCCTCACGCCCTTGACCTCCGCCAGGTCCTTGATGGCGACCGGCAGGCCGCCGAGCGGCAGGTCCGGCGCCTTGTTCTCGATCCGCCGGGCATGGTCCCGCGCGCGGTCGATCGCCAGGGTCGGCAGCGCATTGACCGCTCCGTCGACGGCGGCGATGCGCCCGGCGGCCGCCTCGACGAGGTCCAGCGGTCGCAGCTCGCGTCGGCGCAGGGCGGCGACGGCTTCGCAGGCGGTGAGGCGAATGAGGGGATCGGCGATCATGTCAGTCTTTTCGAAAGGTGGACGGGGCCGGGCGCAGGCCGGACGACGAGGTTCGGCGGCGCGCCGGGCTGCCCCTTCCCGTCCTCCATCCGGCCGGACGGTACGGCGGCCACCGGTTCCTGCCGGCGCTGGACCAGGAAGAATTCGGGGCGCGGGGAGTTTTCGGTGATCGTGAAAGTGAAGCGGACCTCTTCGCCCGGCAGGACGAGTCCGTCGGCGAAGAGGATGCCGTCGCGCGGCTCGTCGACCGCGGAGACGCGGGCGTACCGGTCGGCGGAGATGGACCGCATGTCGTTTGATCCCTGGCCGAAGGAAAGCCCGTCGCCATAGGTGCTGTCCCGCCCCAGCACTTCCTGCAGTTCGACCATGAATTCCGGCCAGGGCTGACCGGTGCCGTTCCGGACGATCTTCACCACCGCCATGCCGACGAAATGGTTGGACCCCGTGCTGTTGCCGAATCTGCCGGATAGCCCACGGACCGTCAGGATCGGCGGCCCGACGCCGGTGATCTCCTCCACGATCACGAAGGGTTCTTCGGCGTCCCCGGTGCCGGTCACGGAATTGAGAACGATTCCGCCCTGTTCGTCACTGCTTTCGAGGCCGCCGGCGGTGATC
>JAJUFW010000005.1 GCA_029263555.1 Alphaproteobacteria bacterium | reverse complement strand
GGAAAGCACCCCGCCCGGGTGCTGACTGCTTCGGTCATCGTCGCGGCGGCAATCTGCGCGATGGTGCTCGCAGCGCCCGTTCCGGACGAACGGCTGGTCGCACGGTTCGTCGAGAACGGGATACCGGCGCCGCACGCCCGGTCTCTCTATCAGCAGCAACTAGGACAGTCCCTCGTCGATTCCGTGTGCATGATGATCGGGCTCTGGCGCGAGCATGCTCTGGCCGGCTTCATCGCACTCGGTTACGGAACGGCGGCGACGGCGGCGATTGCCGGCTCGCTCCTGCTCCATCCCGGCGCGATGCGGACGGCGAGCGACGCCCTACGTTCCCTGGGAGCACGTTCAGCGATGCCCGCCGCGGCACGGATCGCGGTCGTGGCAACCGCGTTCAGCCCGCTTGTCGTCCTCGCCTTCGCCTTGGACCTCTCGCGGCTCTCGGTCTTAAGCGTCTTCACCGCCTTTCTTACCGCGGACATACTGCTCCGCGCGGTGGAAGGCCCGGAGATCGCGCCTGCCGGCCTGTTTCGGATAGGCGCCGCGCTCTGCGGCGCCCTTGCCGTCGGCTTTCTCTTCCTGCCCATGCTGGGACTCTGGTTCACGGGGTTCCACGTGAATGTGGGTCATCCCCTCATCCCGGACCCGCTGCTCGAGACCGGAACCATCCGCTGGCTTGTCGACCGCCTGATCGAATTCCATGGTGCGGGACTGTACTAGACCGTCGGACAAACCGGGTTCGCGGCCGTCGCACCGCATGCCCGGGACAAATGCACTTCAATTCGCCCGAAACTATCTCGCCGCCGTCCTAATAGCCTCCATCAGGCTCCACACCCGAGCTTATGAGTCCACGACCCAGATGGACCTAGATCGACAGGCGCTTGAACAGCGGCTCGGGAATGAGCCGTATCGTCGTCATGATCCCCCACCAGAATGCCGGAACGTACCGGACCCCTGCGCCGCGGTCGGCGTGGCGGAGACAGGCCCGCGCACAGGCCGCCGGGCTTGCAACCAGGAAGAGCCCGGGCAGGCCCCAGGTCATGGAGGTGTCGACGAATCCGGGCTTGATCGTCGTCAGGGTCACGCCGCTGCGGAACAGCCGTGCCCGGAGCCCCTGGCAATAAGCGTGCAGACCGGCCTTGGCCGCCCCGTACACGTGGTTCGCACGCCGCCCCCGGTCCCCGGCGACCGAGCCGATGACGACGATCCTCCCCTTCCCTTGCGCTTCCATTACCGGGGCGAGATGAGACAGGATGCTGATCGCACCCCCGAGATTGGTGTCCAGGACGAGACGCGCCAGCGACGGCGACCGGTCGATCTGCGATTGATCGACCATGGTGCCGAACGCGAGAAAGACGTTGAGGGATCCGAACGCCCTCGCCTCGACCAAGGCGGCGAAATCCGCATGCCGGTCGAAGGCCAGGGCATCGAATTCCAGGATTTCGCATTCGACCCCATAGCGGATCCCTAGATCCGCTGCCGTCCGCGCCAGATCGTCCTGGTCCCGTCCGGCCAGCAGCACCCGATCGCCCCGCTCTGCCACCGCGCGCGCGAAGGCGCGCGCTATGCTGGAGGATGCGCCCAGGATGAGCCAGCAGTCGCCCGCCATTCGCCCTCTCCCCTGATGTGCAGACGCCGGGACAGATCCGAACGCATTCGCCCGTCCGGGTCGACGTCTCTCAGAACAGCCCGGAAGTCGTCCAGGCGCGGATACATCTCCGAGAACTGCTCCGGTGTCAGGACGGCATCCTTCGCCAGATAGACCCGGCCCCCGTGCAGCATCGTGATGTCGGTGAGGCGGTGGAGGAGCTCCCGGACGCCGCGCCGCGCCGGGAAGTCGAGCGCCAGCGTGACGCCGCGCATCGGAAACGACAGGAAGCCCCGCCCTTCTCCGCCCAGCGTCTTGAGGACGGCAAGGAAACTTCCGGCCCGAGCCGACGACGCGATTTCCAGAAGCTTACGGATGCCGTCTCCGGCTGCGTCGTCCGGAATGACGCACTGGAACTGGTAGAAGCCGCGCCGTCCATAGATGCGGTTCCAGCGCCCGACCGCGTCGAGCGGGAAAAGAAAGGCGTCGGCAGCGCGCTCGCCGGTCCTTCCCTCCTCGGGCACCCGGCGAAAATAGAAGCGGTTGAATGTGCTCACCGTCACCGGGTTCAGAACCCAGCCGGGAAGGTCGGCCGGAACGGAGATACGCCGTCGTGGCCTGAACGTCGCCGGAGCATCCGTCTTGAAGAACGCCGTCTGCAGAATACCCCGCCCGAGGCTTGCGCCGGAGGCCAGCGCATCGATCCAGCCGACCGAATAATCGGCGGTTTCCCGCACGGCGACCAGCGCATCGAGAAAGGCATCGAGGTCCGGAATACGGCTCTCCTCGACCTCCATCCGGGCCGACGGCACCGTCACCATGCGAAAGCAGACCGTAAGCAGCACCCCCGTCAGGCCGAGCCCGCCGACCGTCGCGGCGAACAGCCCCGGCTGGGTGTCCGGGTCGACCCGGATCAGTTGCCCGTCCGGCAGGGCCATTTCGAACCATCGGACGTGGTCGCCGAAGCTTCCGACCCGGTCATGGTTCTTTCCGTGGACATCGTTGGCGACCGCCCCGCCGACCGTCGCGAAGGACGTGCCCGGCGCCACCGGCACCAGGAAACCGCGAGGCAGGAAGGTCTCGATCAGTTCGGCGAAGGTGACGCCCGCCTCGCAGACGATCTCCCCGGTCGCTTCGTCGAAGGCAAGAATGCGGTCCAGCCGCTCGCTCAACAGCACGCGGCCGTCGCGGTTCAGCGCGACGTCCCCGTAGCTTCTGCCCGCGCCGTGAACGATCAGCCCGTCGTCGCCGACATCCCCCAGAATCTCGTAGACATCCCGGATCCGCTCCGGCCGGGCGGCGGTCACGCCGGCCCAGGCAGTGCGCCCCCAGCCGGTCAGGGTCATCCGCCGCCATCTCATGCGGCCACCGGTCCGGGCGCGGGCGCCCGGACGGCCCGCAGGGCAACAGGCAGGGCGCAAAAGCCCAGCGCCGTCGCGAACCACAGGGTCGTCCCCCGGATGACCGCGGTCGTCACGAAGGCGGTTTCGGCATCGACACCCGTTGTCAGGAACAGGGCGATCATCGTCGCTTCCGCTCCGCCGAGACCTCCGGGGATCATCGTTGCCGCTCCGGCCAGCATGGAGAAGGAAAAGATGAACGTCGCCTGCCGGAGCGAGAGATCGGCGCCGAACGCGCCGACAAGCCAGTAGAGAGCCAGACATTCAGCAAGCCAGCCGGCGCCGCCGAGTGCCGTGGCTGCCACCAGGGGGCCGGGACGGAACAGCGTTGCATTCCGCCGGACTGCGGTCCGCGCCCCTGCGAACAGGCGTGGCCACCGTCCGACGACCCCATAGGCGATGAGGATCAGGCGCCTCGCCCGCCTGGAAGAAGCCAGCAGAAACGACGTTGCGACCATGACCGCAAGGACCCCGCCCACAATCCAGAAATAGCCTAAGAAAGCCGTCGAGCCGAAAACGCACAGGAGAATGAGGGCGTTCAGATCGCCGACACGATCGGCGATCAGCAACGGTACCGTCCGCTCATAGCGATACCCATGGCCGCGCTCCATGAACCAGAGGCGCAGCGCCTCGCCGATCTTTCCGGGCGTGGTCGTGAGGGCAAAGCCGGCGATATAATAGAGGGCCGAGCGCCGGTGCGAAATTCGGATGCCGAGGCGACGGCCGAACAGATGCCACCGTTCGGCGCGCGCCAGATAATTGACCGCCGAAAGGGCCAGCAGCCCCGAAAGAAGCGCCGGGTCGAGCCGGACGAGATGCCGCCGTACACCGTCCCAGCCCAGCGCCAGGCCAGCCGCGACGGTCACGGCGGCAAAGGCGATGAGGGTCGCGACGACGAAGACTTCGGTACGCCGCGCCGTTCTTGACGTGAACCTCATCCAGCCGCCTTCACGTCAGAGATACATGAGCACACCGAACAGCCCGATCCAGCCGAGTACGGTCAGGGACAGGAACCGGTCGGTCAATGCGATCCGTGTCGGCGATCCGGACCGGTGCTCGACAAGCGTGATCTGAAGGTAGCGCAGGATGCCGGCCAGGACGAAGGGCACGGTCAGGTAGAGGTGATCGCTCCCCAGACGCTGCATCACCGCCTCGTCGGTCGTATAGATGGTGTAGGAAACGACCAGGGCGCCGAGCACGATGGTCAGTGCGGAGTCGAGAAAGGGCTTGTTGTAGCCGTTGATGCTGCGCCGGTGGGAGGCGTCCAGCACTTTGACGATATCGTCGCGACGCTTGGCTATGGCCAGGAAAAGCGCAAGCAGCCCGGTGCAGACCAGTATCCAGACACTGGGCTTCACCGCGATGAGCAGCGCACCGGCCTGAACCCTGAGAACGAAGCCGATGGCGATGAAGATGATGTCGACGATCGAAACGTTCTTCAGCCAGAGACAATAGGCGACGTTGGTCAGCAGATAGAGGGCGAGGACCGCGGCAAAGGGGGGAGACAGGACAAGCCCGCCGAGCAGTCCGGTCACCGCCAGCAGCAGCCCCGTCGCCGCCGCCGTTTCCGCCCTCAGCGTCCCGGCCGCCAGCGGTCGATGCCTCTTTTCCGGATGCAGGCGATCGGCCTCGCGGTCGATGAAATCGTTCAGGACGTAGATCGCGCTGCTGACCGCACAGAAGCATGAGATCCCGGCGATCACATAGAGGACGGCCTGCCATGAGAGATGGCCGGGCGTGAAGAACAGCGGTGCCGCAACGAATGCGTTCTTCACCCATTGATGAACGCGGAGCAGCGCGCCCAGGATCTGGAGAGAGGGCGCTCCGGCCCGGCCTGGGGAAGCCGGCCGCGAGCCCGCCGCCACGGCGCGGCCCGCCGGGGAATCCTGTCGCTTGCCCTCAATCGCGATGCGGGTAACCACTGCCGTATTCCACTGATCGAAGGAAGACGTGACGGTCGACCGGGCCTGCCGTCCCACCCTTCCTAAAGACGCCAGGCCCGGGCAGGTTCCTGTGTCCGGGACAGGGAACCGGGTCAGGTCCGGTAGCCGGACCCGCTGGTCGGCGCGACTTCCGGCTCCACCCGGGCGAACCCGAAATAGGCAGCGACCGCAGCAATCACGAGGTGCAGCCAGACGTCGTGACCGTAAAGCGGAATGAGCCCGAACGTCGTCTGAAGCACCGGGATCAGGCCCATGACCGCCAGGACGGCGTAGATGACCGCAACCGCCCTGGCGAAGAGACGTGCCCCGGAAAAGTCGCGGTACGCGACCAGGCCCCAGATCCCGAAGGCGATATGCACCAGGTTGTGGAGCCAGTTGATCGGAAACAGGCCCAGAAGCCGGCCGAACATCCCTTCGACCGCAACCTCGGCGGCCGGCGCTTCGGCGCCCGCCGGAGCGTCGCCTACGGACATCTCCGGCGCCATGACCAAGCCGGGAATGAACCCGGCAACACCGACCAGGACGAACAGAATTCCCATAGCGAGGGCAAAGTAGCGGACCGTCTTGGCGTTCATGGCCGTTCCTCATCGCGTGGTTGCGGTGCAAATGCGGTACTCACGTGACTTCGGACGCTTCGAAGGAGAACAGAAGGCCGGGCGTTACCGTTCCCTAGGACCATGAAAGTGCCCATCTTCATCCGGAACCGTCCCGGAACACGGCTCGCCGACCCCGGGTTTGGAGGATGCGCCGCGGCATTCGATCAAGCGCCGGGCCATTCCTTCCAGTGCCGTGCGGATGCCGGCCGGACTGCCTGACCCTCTTGGCTGCCCGGCGATGGTCCCGGATTCGAGGGAGGCGTTGAATGCTCGACCCGACCGCACTTCTGGCGGACGCGCTGGGCCGGAAGCTCTCCGCGACCTATCTCAGGGTCTTCGGAGGCCGTGCCCCCCACTACGCATCGCTGCTGGACGAAGCGTCCAGACTGGTGATCGAACGGATCGCGGGCAGCGACGCCCTATACCACGACGCCCATCACACCGCACTCGTCACCCTGGTCGGCCAAGCCATGCTGAGAGGTCGGCGACTCGTCCGCGAGGTGACGCCGGAGGACTGGCTGCACTTCATCCTGGCCGCCCTGACCCACGACATCGGCTTTGTCCGGGGGGCCTGCCGAGGCGACGGCCCCGAAGGCTACATCGTCGACACAGCAGGCAACCGGGTGACGCCACCGCGTGGGGCTTCGGATGCATTCTTCGCCCCCTACCATGTGGAGCGGTCGAAGATCGCCGTCCGCGAACGCTTTGCCGAAAGCATGGAAGTCGACGCCGAGCGGATCGCCAGGGCCATCGAACTGACCCGATTTCCGGTCCCCGACGACGACGATTACAAGGAGACGGATACCGAGGCTGGCCTGCTGAGAGCTGCGGATCTAGTGGGGCAGCTCGGCGACCCGCTCTATTTGCGCAAACTCACAGCCCTGTTCCACGAATTCGAAGAGATCGGCATCGCGGCGAGCCTCGGATACCAGAATCCCGCCGATCTCGTCGAACAGTACCCGTCCTTCTTCTGGAGACGGGTCGAACCCTACATCAGGGACGGATTGCGTTACCTGGACCTCACCACCGACGGCCGGATCTGGGTATCCAACCTGTACAGCCATGTCTTCGCCATCGAGCATGGCCGGCGGCACCTTGGCCCCCATTCAGGACAGCGCATGGTCGCACCGACACCCGCCAATGCAGCCATCGGCGAAACGGATCGGACGCCGTCGGCACCGCCCGCTGACCCCAGTCCCGGTAAGCGACTGGGGAAGCTTTCCGATCTGCCCGGGACCGCCGCAGGCAAGATCAGGACCTGAACCGTTCCGGATCGAAGACAATTTGCAGACCGCCCATGTGCCGGCCACCATCCGGCGCAGTGGCACGGCCTCCGAGCGCTCGCTTCTCCATGGCCCGAACGCGGCCGGCGGCTTCGGCAATCGGCCCGGCGGCGTAGTGGATCATGTGCCCTGCCCCGGGCATCACCATGAGCCGGCTTCCCGGGATCTCCCGATGGAGACGGACAGAGTGGCGCCCGGCGTCGACGATCTGGTCCTCCGCCCCGGCAATGATCGTGACGGGAAGGCGGAGCCAGGAATATCGGGGCTTCAAAGCCGCCGCACCCGGGTCCATCAGCACCGTATCCTCGACCATCGCCCGGACCTGGCCGGGCCGAAGGGCGAGATCGAGGGGGAAGTGCCGGGCAAAGCGCCCTGGCACCGGCTTGGGAGCAAATATCTTCTCGATCATGCGGGACGCCAGTCCCCTGCCGATCAGCGGGAGCACTGCGCTTCCTGCCACTGCGCCGAATACAGGAAGCGCCGCGGGCGCTCCGAGCGCAGTGACGACGCGCGCCGTCGGGAAATAATAGCCGGACAGGAGGATCAGCGCCCTCACCCGTTCCGGGCGATCCATGGCCATGGCCAAGGCCACGAGCGTCCCCCACGAATGGCCGATGACGACCGCCCGTTCGACGCCCATTAAGGCCAGCGCCCGATCAAGCACCATGGCCTGCTCTCGCGGCGTCCAGCGCAGGCCCCGGGGGCGTGCGCTGTATCCGAAGCCGGGCCGGTCGAACGCGATGACGCGATGGTTCACGGCGAGCGCGTCGAACAGACCGCTGATCAGGAAATCCTCGACCATCGCGCCATTGCCGTGGAGCAGGACGACAGGCGGGCCCGATCCCCGTTCGATGAAGTGCAGGCGAACACCGTCGACCGTCAGGAACCGGCCGACAGGCGGATGGCGCCGCTCCGCCCGTCGTTGCTTGCGCAGAACGGCCAGGGCCCCCAGCCCGAACGTGACGGCCGCAGCGGCCAGGAGCTTGCCGCCGATCGAGGGCCGCCCCGCCCGTGCCCGGAACGCCATCCCGCGTCAGGGCTGGATCAGCATGCGCGCCATCTCTGCATGCTGTTGAATGACGGGAGCATGACGGGCGGCGAAGGCCCGGAGATCCGGGTCGTCGCCCAATTCCGTCTGCGCCTGGAACAAGGCCAGTTGCGTCTCGTGGTCCTGGATCTGGCCGATGATGTAATGCCGGTCGAAGGCGGTGCCGCTCAACGCCCCGAGCATATCGCTCATGGCCTGCCGTCCCGGGTCGAGCGATGTCGGCGGTGTCAGCCCCTTCTCTGCCGCCAGCTCCGCAAGTTCCTCATTTGCCAGGCTGTGCTGCGAAATCATCTGCTGGGCGAAGTTTCGTACCCCCTGATCGGACGACCGCTCGAGCGCCAGCTCACCCAGCTCGACCTCGGCAAGTCCGCCCGAGGCCGCCTGCATCACGAAACTCGCGTCACCCGGACTGACAGTTTCGGCAACCGGTCGCGCCATGCCCGGGATCTGCGACGCCGTCTCACCACAGGCCGCGAGCGAAACAAGGGCAAGGGCGGCAAGCCCCGATGCAATCGGCTTCACGGGTTCGGCTCTCTCAGGAATCGAGTCTGCCCCGGGAAACACCCCGGCCGACATTTGCGTTCCGGCCGGTCGCCATGGCCGGGGGGAACGAATTCCCCGGCCCCCGACTTCTGAGGTCATCACCAACTCCCCGTATCACCGGAGAGGCAACATGACCAATCGAACGCCCCCCGTCCCGCCTGCCGGCCGCAGCCAGAAGGGCCCCGGCGAAACCGGAGATCCGAAGGAGAAGGCGGGCGAAACCGCCCAGGCCAATCCGAACCCCGACAAGACGGGTCAGCAGGGCAACAGCAAGGTGAACACGACCCACCAGGGCTACCAGCAGGATCGATGACAATGGGCGGCAAGAGCACGATCAGCGAAAAGAACCTGAAGATGCGCTATGGCGGTCCCGGCTCGTCCCATCAGGATGCGACCGATCCGAATCCCGAAATCGAGCGCAGCGGGCCGGAACCCGGCCAGCCCACCACTACGCGCCACAGCCGGGTCAGCGGCGGCGGCGGCGAACGCGATGCCCATCACACGCACGACCCCCGCTCCAAGGGCGGGCAGAAGGACAAGGAGCCTTAGCCTGCAGTAACGAGGACAATATCACGGAGGCGATCGCCACCAGTGGCACGGGCCGGCGGGCAGCCGGCAGGAAACGGCCCGGGCTATGACGCTTCGCGATCAATCCGGCTGACGGTCGCGCACTGACATGCGCCGAAACGATGCCGCTCCGCCGCGAGCGTCCCGGTCATCAGCGCCCACCATTCGGCTCCGATACGGCCGCGCACGTCCCTCACCGGGCAATCCTCGCCAAGCGGCCGGACCTGCGGCCCTTACGGAAAGGAGCGCTTGAAGGGTCGATTCCTGACCCCTGCCGAAGGCCGGCCGTGGTAAATTCGGGTCACGTGCCCCGTCGCGCTCTGCACGTTCTGCCGCCCGGACCATGAACCGGCGCCGCATCCGGCGCTTCGAAGGGGATGCACCATGACCACTCATGCCACCGAGAAACCCGTGCTCCTGGCAAAGAAGCTGGGTGGCGTCCTTCTACTCGTCTGCGGCCTCGTGCTGATCGCGCTCGGCTACGGCAACGGTGCGGATGCGGTCGTCATGCTGGGGTTCCTCCTGGCATCGGGAGGCCTGGCCCTCATGTTGATGAAGATCGTCCGGCGCAACCGTTCGGGCCCTCCCTGATCGGTCCGGCCATGTCGGTCATTCCGTGAGCGGTTCAGGTGACGATCCGGCCCACAATGGCGCCCTCGCCCCGGGTCCGGTCGAAGCTGCTGCGCTGGCTAGGCAAGGGAGCGGGCGTACTGGCCGGGCTCGTGCTGATCGCATGGGCCAGCCTTGCGATCCTCTACTCGGACATTTCGATATTCTGGTTGCGGGCCGCGGTCGCCGCCGCTTTCGCCGCATTTGCGGTCTGGGCCATATGGGGATCGCGCCGGCGAAGTGCCCGGCTCGTCCTGGCCGTTCTCTATTTCGGCATCGTCGCGTGGTTCATCAGCCTCCAACCCTCGCATGATCGCCCGTGGCGCCCGGAGGTGGCGGTCATGCCGCGCGCCTCAATCGACGGTGACCGCGTACGCATCACCGGCGTTCGCACGTTCGACTATCGCAGCGCCGATGATTTCACGGTGCGCTACGAGGATCGGGAAGTCCTGCTGTCACACCTGACCGGTCTTGATTTCTATATCTCGTACTGGACCGATGGGCCGGTCGGCCACACCTTCCTGAGCTTCCTTTTCGACAACGCGCCGCCGCTCGGCATCTCGATAGAAACCCGACCGGAAGTCGATGAGCAGTTCGACCCGCTGGCTTCGCTCTTCAAGCGGTTCGAGCTGATCTATGTCGTGGGGGACGAGCGGGATATCGTCCGGCTCCGCACGAATTTCCGGGACGAGCGCGTGCTTCTTTACCGGCTGAACACGTCGGCCGAGGATGCGCGCCGGCTGTTCCTGGTCTATCTGCAGCGGATAAACGAGTTGGCAGAGACGCCGGAGTTCTACCACCTGCTGAGCAACAGTTGCACGATCAACATTGTCCGCTATGCGAATGCCGCCGGCCGCCAGGGACGCTTCGACATCCGCCATCTGCTGAACGGCCTGATCGACGGCTATCTCGATCGATCCGGACGCATCGACACGGCCCTGCCCTTCGACACGCTGCGGCGACGCTCGCTGATCAACGAGGCGGCTAAAGCCGCGAACGATGCCCCCGGCTTCTCGGACCTGATCCGGGCGGGCCTGCCCTCGATGCCCAATGCAGCGCCCTCACGGCCCGCCGGCACCGGCCGCAGGGACGCGGCCGGCCTCCTCCGGGAGGTGCCGGTCGAACCGGGTCAGATATCGAACTGGTAAGTCGCCGGGACGTAGCGGTATCCCTCGTCCAACCGTTCGACGTATCCGATGGCCGGGAACGGCATGTGATAGCCGATGAACGGAAGACGGTCCGTCGCGATCATGTCGAAGACCTTCTTCCGGGTTTCGGCGGCCCTCGCCTTGTCCATGTCGAAAGCGACCTCCCAGTCGGGCCGCTGCAGCGATGCCACGTAATGGTTCGCGGTATCCGCCGTCAGAATCAGTTGCCGGCCGCCCGAGTCCAGCCGGAAGATCAGGTGGCCCGGCGTATGGCCGAAGGCTTCGATGCTGGAGATCCCGGGCACCACGTCGTCGCCGGGCGCGATGAAGGTCATCCTGTCGGCAAGCGGTTGCACCTTGCTCCTGACGGCATTCGCGTTGTTCTCGGCCGGAGTGCCGGCCCGGTCCGGACTGGTCCAGAAGTCGTATTCGATCTGGCCGACGACATATCGCGCATTCGGGAATGCCGGCGTCTCGCCGCCGGTCAGACCGCCGATATGGTCGCCATGCATGTGCGTGATCACGACGATGCTGACCTGGTCGGGGGTATAGCCGGACGCGATGAGATTTTCCTCCAGCCGGCCCAGCCCGTTCGGCCGGGCGGCTTCTCCCAATCCCGTGTCGAACAGGACGAGTTCCGAGCCGGTATTGACGAGCGTCGGCGTAAACCCGTTCACGAATTTGTCCGGCGGAAGGAAGTTGGCCTCCATTAGCGCAGCGACCACTTCGGCGGGCTGATCGGCGCCGAAGGTCGGATGAGGGCCATCACCCGGACGCAGACCGTCCAGGAGGGTCGTGACCTCGAACTCGCCAAGCCTGAAGCGTTTGAAGCCGGGCGACTTCACCCCGGCCATGGGCAGATCGGCATGGGCAGCCCGGGTCATGATCTGCGGCATCGCCAATCCCCCCGCCACGGATGCCGTTGCCAGCAACAGATCGCGGCGGGCAAGCTGGACAGTGTGCATCTGGCTGGTTCTCCCTGTCGTTTCCGGTTCGAGGCCCCGGCGCAGGCGGGATCGGGACGGTAATGGCAGCCGATCGCGTTGTGGCCCCTTCCCTGCGGACGCTCCCGGCGGCCGGCATCGGGCCCTTCCCACGATCAGCCCTTCTTTGCCCCGTGGACGGAATAGGTCGCGGGAGGACGCCGGCGCCCGTCTCAACCGGCGGGGGAAGCGATGGCGGGGTTTCAGGCCGCCATCTCGAACCGATTTTCGATGACCTGCTCCAGTTCTGCGCGGGCCGCCGTGATCGCCGCCTCGCTGGCATCGGGCCCGAAGGCCAGCTTCTCTGCCCGGACGAAGGTGACGTCGGTGATGCCCATGAAGCCCAGTAGGTTGCGGAGATGAGGCTCCTGGGAATCCATCACCTGAGCCGGTCCTTCACTGTAGAGCCCGCCACGGGTCTCGACGACGATGGCGCGCTTGCCCGGGAGCAAGCCGACCGGGCCGCTCTCCGTGTACCGGAAGGTGATGCCCGCCCGCAGGACATAGTCGAACCAGGACTTCAGGGTCGATGGCATGCCGAAATTGTACATGGGCGCGCCGATGATGACGGTGTCTGCAGCCTTCAGCTCGGCGATCAGCGCGTCGGAAAGGGCCAGGGCCGCGACCTGGGCGTCATTGGTCGCCTCGCCCTTACGGAGCACCGTGGCTGAATCGAAGGTCAAGTGTGGGACCGGGTCGCGGCCGAGATCTCGTGTGACGACCTGCAGCCCAGGATCCCGGGAACGGAAGCGCGCGACGGTCTCCTCGACGAGGCGATTCGAAACTGAAGCCGTGCCGAGGGCACTGCTGGTGAGGACGAGAATGGTGGACATCAGGTGGCCTCCTCGTGAAATGCGATGGGCAAAAGTTAGTGGTCCACCAAACGCTCCGGTATGCCCATAATGGGAACCATCATGTTGCTCAAAACGGAACACGGATGACTGAGATCGAGGATCTGAGGAGCCTGGTGGAGGTCGTCGAGAGTGGTAGCTTCAACCGCGCGGCCACGCGCCTAGGGGTTTCGAAATCCATCGTCAGCCGTCGGATCGCCCGGCTCGAGGCGGATCTGGGGGTTCGGCTCCTGCGCCGTACCACGCGCGGCGTCAGCCCGACCGAAGCGGGCCTGGAGTTCAAGGCACGAAGCGAGCGGATCCTTGCCGAACTGGAGGAGGCGCGCGAGGCGATTGCGCAGCAGGAGAACGGAGTCGCCGGGCGGCTGCGCCTGTCGGTGCCCTTGTCCTTCGGCGTGCACCATATGGGGCCGGTCGTGGCGGATCTCGCCCGGCAGCACCCGAGGCTGGAAATGGATATTTCCTACAGCGACCGGATCGTCGATCTGATCGGCGAAGGTTTCGATGCCGCCGTTCGCATCGGCAGGCTTCGGGACTCAAGCCTCGTGGCGCGGCGGATCGCGCCGATCCGGACTATCCTGGTCGCGAGCCCCGACTATCTCGACCGGCGCGGACGGCCGAAGACGCCGGGCGACCTCGTTGCACATGACTGCCTGATCTATACCGGACGGGCCGGAGCCGATTGGCACTTCAGGGCCGGCAGCCGCAGGATATCCGTCCGCCCGGGGGGCCGGATGCGGGCCGACAGCGGCGATGCCATCGTACAATGGGCCTTGGAAGGGCTGGGCATCGCCGAAGTTCCGACCTTCATCGTGGCCCACCACATCGACAGCGGCAGGCTCGTGCCGCTCCTCACCGATTACGCCCTGCCCGAGCATGGCCTTTACGTCGTACGGCCCCCTGGGGCCTATGTCCCGCGAAAGGTCCGGGTCCTGATCGACACGCTGCTGGCGCATTTCAGCGAGCCCTCCTGGGACAGCTGCATGATGAAGTCGCTGTCGGCATCCCGGAAGGGTTGAGGCCGATTGCGGGGCCTCTCCCGGCTTCACCCTACGGCCACCTTGAGCACGATCTTGCCGCGGCCGTGGCCCGTGTCGATGCGGGCATGGGCTTCGCCGACCCGGTCGAGCGGCAGGACCTGGTCGATGACCGGGTGCGCCTGTCCTCGCTCGAACAGGGCCGCCATCTGCGCGAGACGGGCGCCTTCCCGGGTCAGAAAGATCCCATGCAGGGTGATGTTGTTCTGGTAAAGCGGCGCCAGATCCCCGACCGGCGGCAGAATGCATGCGATCCGGCCGAGCGGACGCACCGCCGGCAAGGAGCGCGACACCAGATTCTCGCCCGCGATATCGAACACGGCGTCCACCCCGCGGCCGTCGGTTTCGTCGAGCGCGGTCGCCGTCGCATTCTCAGCGCGGTAATCGATCGCAACATCCGCGCCAAGCTCACGCAGCAGCTCCAGGCTCCGGGCGCTCGCCGTCGCAAGCACGCGGGCACCGGCGGCCTTGGCGAACTGTATCGCGAAGGAGCCGACGCCCCCGGCGCCGCCTTGAATCAACACCGTCTCGCCCGGCCGGACGGCCATCCGGCGGACGATCGCTTCCCAAGCCGTGCCGCCTGCAAGTGGGATCGCGGCCGCTTCCTCGAAGGAGAGGCCGGCCGGCTTCCGGGCGACGATCGACGCGCTCACGGCGTTGTATTCGGCATAGCTGCCGTGCTGGTTTCCGAAGATCTCCGGCGTGTAGAACACCTCGTCGCCCGGGCGGAACGCCGATACCCCGGGGCCGACCTCCTCCACGACGCCGGCCACGTCGTAGCCGAGGATCACGGGCGGGCGCAGCCGTGCCCAGCTTCCGTCCGCCCGAAGCTTCGCGTCCACGGGATTGACCGAGGTCGCGACGACCCGGACCAGGACCTCTCCCGGCGCCGGGGTCGGCCGCTCCACCTCGCGGGCTTCGAAGAGATCGGCGCCACCGAAACGGGGGAGAACCATCGCGCGCATATCGAGTTTTTCCATGAGGCGCTTGCAGTTGACGTGTTTCCCAACGCGTCGGTATGCACCGATGTTGCCGATTGCCTGGCGCGATCGTCTTGCCCCCAAACAGCGGAGGTCGGGCATGAAGCTCTACATCTACGAACACTGCCCCTTCTGCAGCAGGGCGCGTATGGCCTTCGGTCTGAAGGAGGTCCCGGTCGAACTGTCGGTCGTCATGGCCAACGATGCCGAGACGCCCGTCCGGATGATCGGCCGGAAGGCCCTGCCGATCCTCGAGAGGGACGACGGCAGCTTCATGGGCGAGAGCCTCGACATCGTCCATTACGTCGACCATCTGGGAGAACCGGTCTTCGACGGCCCGGGCGATCCGGCGCTCGACAATTGGGGCAAGGATGCCTGGCCGCTGGCCGCGAAGCTGTTCATTCCCCGCTTCACCAAGGGAGACTTCGCCGAACTCGCGACGGCGGAGGCCCGCGAGGCCTATCGGCTTCGCGAAGCGGAGGATCTCGGCGACCTGGAGGCGCTGATGACCGGCACAGACGGATTCATGGCGGCCTTGAGGCCGAAGCTGGAGGCGCTTGCGCCGCTTCTCGACGGGCGCGAGACGGTGGGGATCAGCGACATCCTTCTGTGGCCAATCCTGCGGTCGCTTTCGATCGTCCGGGACCTGCCCTTTCCAGGGCCGGTGCGTTCCTATGCCGAGCGTCTTGAGCAGAGGAGCGGCGTACCGCTCCTCTTCGATCAGGCGATGTGACGGGCATGGCCGCGATCCTGCGGCCATGCCCGTCATCCGATATTCGCACCGTTACCGGCCCCGAGGTCACCGGAGGGTGGCACGCAGCATCCACGCCGCCTTGTCGTGGGCGGCCATGCGCTCGTTCATCAGATCCTCGGTGACCGTGTCGTCCGCCTTATGGGTCAGCTCGACCACGGCCCGGCAGGTGCGGCTCAGGAGTTCGTTGTCGCGCGCGAGCTGCCGGATCATCTCCTCGGCATCCGGGACGCCGTGCTCGTCCTCGATGTCGGCGTACTTCAGGAACTGGCTGAGGCTGCCCGGCGCGAAGAAGCCCAGCGCCCGAATGCGTTCGGCAATGTCGTCAACGGCATCGACCAGATCGCGATACTGGTCCTCGAACATCTCATGCAGCGAATGGAAGTGCGGACCGGTCACGTTCCAGTGGAACCCGTGCGTCTTGCCGAGCAGAACGTAGGTGTCCGAAAGGACCTTGTTGAGACCGTTGGCGATCCCACGCCTTTGATCCTCCGGCATGCCGACCTTGACGTCCAGCGGCTCATGCGATTTCTGCACCACATCCTGAAAGTCCATCGGTCCCTCACCTTGGCATGGCACTGACGCGGCCCGGACGGCGATATGCCGGCGGATGCCGAAAGCCCGTCGAAACCCATGATCATCCGCCCGGAAATCCCATGCGGACGCCAGGGCAGCGTCGCGGGGCGCGTCTAAGACATCTCATTAACCGGATGCCCGAAACCCAGGTTCCGCCCATCCAGTCGGCGCCCGCCCCGTGACTTCCGGCACAGAATCGCCCTGGCTGAGAACCGCGCCGATCGTCGCTCATGTTTCGGGGGTCGTGCAGATGAGATGCTGAAGGTCCGGAATCGCGTCGAGGCAACGCTGATCGCCCGCAAGGAGTGGGCACAAGGAAGCCAACCTCTCGACCCGGCGCCAGGCCTGGGGCACCTAGGCATGGCGCCAAGCCAATAGGGGCCGCGCAGGTGAACACGTGCTTTCAGCCGAACGGGTTGCTGAGGGTGCCGATCCCGGAAATCGAAATCTCGACCCGATCGCCCGATTTCAGGAAGCGCGGCGGATCGAAACCGATCCCGACGCCTGCCGGAGTACCCGTTGCGATGATATCCCCGGCTTGCAGCGTCAGCCCGGCCGAAATGGCGGAGATCAGCTGCGGGATCTTGAAGATCAGGTCGCGCGTATTCGCCTTCTGACGCAGTTCCCCGTTCACCCGGCATTCGATATCCAGATTGTCGGGGTCGATTTCGTCGGCGGTCACGATCCAGGGCCCCATCGGACAGAAGGTATCCAGCCCCTTTCCGGCGAACCACTGCTTATGGTTGCGCTGGCGATCGCGCGCGGTGACGTCGTTGACGATTGTATATCCCCACACGTGATCCATTGCATCCTCCTCGGGGATGTTGCGTCCGGACCTGCCGATCACGACCGCCAGCTCCGCCTCGTAATCGACGGCCGAGGTCGCTTCGGGATGCAGCTCGACCGTTGCCCCCGGTCCCACGATCGCGCTCGGCGGCTTCGTGAAGATCGCAGGATAATCGTCGATTTCCTGCCCCCTGACCGCGCCGGCCTCGAAGCCGCTGTGCGAAAACTCCCTGGCATGGTCACGGTAGTTCTTTCCGACGCAGAACACATTGCGGTCCGGCACGATCGGCGCGAGCAGACGCACCTGATCCAGCTTAACCGGCGCCGTCCCGGGACTGTCGAGCTTCACCCCGGAAGCCGTAATCCGGATCAGGTCGACGACATTGGTGAACTTCGGATCGACGGCATGGATGCAACCGGCATCGGCATCCACGACGCCGACCGAGAGATTTCCGTCGTTCAGGAATCGCGCAACTTTCATGTCTCTCACTTCGACTTGGCGAGAGGCCGGGTCATCGGAGACATCGGAGATCGGACGCCTTGCCGGTCCACCCTCGCCGCCCGCCGGAGATGAAGATCAGGGCCTGCGGCCGCGGCCCGCCGGTCGGCGCAAGGTCTCGACGGCGCCACGAAACCAGGCTGGGCGGTAGAGGCATCGGCTCTCGCGCCCCCGCTAGACGCGCCCGTATCGCTATGGACGTTGGGAAATGCACAAGTTCCCCCTCCTTTTCATGGGACTTCGGCCTCTTGTCCGGATAGACTTGGAAAAAGACTATGGACCGTTGTCGGTATCTTCCGAATTCCGCCGATATGACTTCAACTTATCTCCCTTTTTGCGACTTCAGGGAATCGCATTGTCTCATCTGGCCCGACCTGCGCGCCTCCCGGAAATGCCCCGCCCCTCTGCCGCCCTCCTGGCGACGGAGGAATGAGGTCCTGCACCCGGGACAAAGCCTTGCCCCCGATCCCGCAATTACGCCAACCCTTCCGATGCGTGTCTGACGGCGGCGCGCACCGCGGCCCAAGATCATCCTTTCGAATGGCACCCGCCACAAGGACCGCACCCGACAGGGTCATCCTGCCCGAACGCTGAAAGCTGAAATCCCATGCCCCCGGTCATCAAAGAAAAAGCCGCCCTCGCGACCCTCTATCTGTTCGCTTCGGCCGCGGGCTGGTTGTTCGCCGTCATCGGGATGCCGCTGCCATGGATGATGGGCCCGCTGATCTTCACCGCCATCGCGTATATTTTCGGCCCGTTCAACGTCGAAGTGCCCATCCATACACGCCCGGTCGGGCAGGCGATCATCGCGGCCCAAGTCGGTCTCGCCTTCACTCCCACAGCCGTCGCGGCCCTGCTTGCCCTGGCGCCGCTGATGATCGGCATGGCCCTGGTGACGGCGCTCTGCGCCTGTATCATAGGCGTCCTCCTGGCCCGGCTGGCCGATATGCCGCTTCCGCAGGCCTTCCTGATCACCTTCCCGACAAGTCCGGTCGAAGCTGCCGTTCTGGCCGAAAGATTTCACAGCGATCCGGCGCCGATCATCCTTGCCCAAACGACGCGGATCGCCGCCATCGTCGTGCTGGTGCCGATTGCCATCTATTCGGTCGACGGCTGGCCCGATCGCTCCACGATCGCGGCGGGCGGCAGCTTCGACGTTCTCGGCAACGGATTTCTGGCGCTGCTTGCCGTTTCCGGGGCCTTGCTGTTTCGCAAGCTGGGCCTGTCCAACCCCTTCTTTCTCGGCCCCCTCTTCCTGTCGTCCCTCGCCGCGGCCGTCGGCCTTCATCCGGTGGCGTTTCCCCCGCCGATACTCGCCATGGCGCAGATCGTCCTCGGAACGTGGCTCGGAAGCACGTTCCACAGGGACCTGTTTCTCAAGGGCGGCAGCGCGGTGATCGCAACATTGACCAGCACGCTGGCGCTACTCGTCGCCGTATCGGCCCTGGCCGTCCTGATCGCTATCGGAGCCGGTCAGGACCCGATCGCCCTGGTGCTCGGCGCGGCGCCGGGTGGGGTGACGGAGATGGCCCTGACGGCAAAATTCGTCGGGGCGGACCTTGCGCTTGTCACCGCCTTTCAGCTCACCCGGATCTTTATACTGATCCCGAACCTTCCCTGGTTCATCGGAATTGTCGAACGCCTGGACCAACGGCGTCGGTCATAAGCGCCTGCGCCGATGCCGAGCCACGACCAGCCGTCCATCTGCAATTTTGGAGGAGAGGAAGCCATGGACCGGTTCACCGGTGGTTGCCTGTGCGGCAACGTCCGGATCGTGGCGTCGGGACGCCCGTTCCGGGTCGGCATCTGTCACTGCCTCGACTGCCGCAAGCATCATGGGGCCCTGTTTTACGCATCGGCGGTGTTCCCGCGGGATGCGGTGACGATCGAGGGCGAAACACGCGACTATGCCGGGCGGCATTTCTGTCCCCGCTGCGGCTCGTCCGTGTTCGCGCGCAGCGCAGATGAAATCGAAGTTCATCTGGGATCCCTGGACGCCCCCGACCAGCTGACACCGACCTACGAACTCTGGACCATCCGTCGCGAGTCCTGGTTGCCACCGTTTCCCGTCAAGAGACGATACGAACGCGATCGCGACGCGACGGGTCGCTCCGAGGAATAGGTCGCATCGTCGCCCGACATATCTGCTCGATGCTGCCGGTCGCCAGCCGCCGGGCAGTCGGCCCCATCTTCCGGACGGAAAACCCTTTCCCGGAACCGGATCCAGGCGCACCGGAACCTCGAAGCCGAAGGATTACGGACCGAGCCCCCCCGCTGCCCTTCCCTAACCCGCCTTCAAGATCGTCCTTGCGCTGTCCGCGGTCTCGATCCTTCGATCCCGC
>JAJUFW010000330.1 GCA_029263555.1 Alphaproteobacteria bacterium | reverse complement strand
GCGTTCGAGGAGAAGGTCGCCGCGGTCCTGCCGAACCTGCCGAAGATCACCCGACGGGTGCGGATCGGCTCCGCCGCCGGAGACGTTCCGGAATTCTACCGGTTCATCGAGGGCGCGTCCGCCGACTATCCGAAGGTCGAGATCCACGAGGACGACCCCTTCTGCATGACCTACACGGGCGGCACCACGGGCCGTCCGAAGGGCGTGCTGACGAGCCACCGCAACCGGGCGGTGACAGCCCACACCGTAATGGTGGAAGAGGCCATCGACGAACGCGACGTGGTCGGCATCGTGACGCCGATGTTCCACGTAGCGGCGCTGAACATCATGTTCCAGCCCGCCGTACTTGCCGGGGCGACGACGACGCTGCTGTCGAAATGGAATGTCGCCGACTTCGCCCGGATGGCCCGGGAAACGAAGCTCACCGCGGCCTTCATGGTGCCGACCCAGGTGTCGATGGTGGTCAGCGACCCCGAATTCGACGCGTCGAACTTCGTCACCTGGCGCAAGCTCTCCTTCGCCGGCGCGCCCATGCCGGACTGGGTTCAGAAGGAGATGATGGCGAAGCTGCCCGAGGTGAAGCTCACCCAGATCTACGGCCAGTCCGAGATGGGGGTGCTGACCTCGCTCCGGCACTGGTACCTGCCTGAGAAGCTGGGGTCCATCGGCCGGCAGGCCTACAATGTCGATGTTGCCGTCGTCGACCCCGAAGGCCGCCCGGTGAAGCCCGGAGAGATCGGCGAGATCGTCTCCCGCGGCCACAACGTCATGCTTGAGTACTACAACGAACCCGAACAGACGCGCGCCTTCTTCCGTCACGGCTGGGCATGGACCGGGGATGTGGGGACGATCGACGAGGACGGTTTCATCACCCTCGTCGACCGGTCGAAGGACATGATCATTTCCGGCGGAGAGAACGTCTATCCGAAGGAGATCGAGAACGTTCTCTACGAGCATCCGGGCGTCGCCGAATGCGCGGTGTTCGGGATCCCGGACGACAAGTGGGGCGAGATCCCCGCGGCCTTCGTCCAGGTCAAGGCTGGCGTCCCGGTCACCGAGGAGGAGCTGGTCGAGCACTGCGCCCAGCGGCTCGCCCGCTTCAAGCGCCCGCGGCTCGTGCGATTCGTCGAGCAGTTCCCGAAGACGCCGATAGGCAAGATCCAGAAGAACATCCTGCGCGAGCCGTTCTGGAAGGACAGGGAAAAGACGATATGACCGACCGCTACAGCGACTACCGGCGGCTGAAGTTCGACTGGCCGGCGGACCGGATCCTGCGCATCACGATGGACAATCCCGGTCGGCTGAATTCGGCCGACGAGATCATGCATGGGGAGCTCGTCCGGGTCTGGCGCGACATCGATGCCGATTCCACGGTCGGAGCGGTGATCATCCGCGGTGCGGGCGAAGCCTTCTCCTCGGGTGGCGATCTCGACCTCGTGAAGGAGATGACCGAGGATTTCGGCACCCTCACCCGCGTCTGGAAGGAGGCCCGGGACCTCGTCTACAACCTGGTGAACTGCTCAAAGCCGATCGTCTCGGCGATGCAGGGACCGGCGGTCGGAGCGGGGCTTGTGGCCGGTCTCCTGGCGGACGTCTCGATCGCCTCCAGGACGGCCAGGATCATCGACGGCCACACCCGGCTCGGCGTCGCCGCGGGCGATCATGCCGCGATCGTCTGGCCGCTTCTCTGCGGCCTGGCCAAGGCGAAATACTACCTGCTCCTCTGCGAAGCGGTCAGTGGCGAGGAGGCGGAACGGATCGGTCTCGTCTCCCTGTGCGTGGAAGACGACGTCCTGCACGACAAGGCGCTGGAAATCGCGAAGAGACTGGCGGCCGGATCGCCGACCGCGATCCGCTGGACGAAATATGCCCTCAACAACTGGCTGCGCATGGCCGGCCCTACCTTCGACACCTCGCTGGCCCTGGAGTTCATGGGCTTCAGGGGCCCCGACGTGAAGGAAGGGCTGGCCTCGCTCCGCGAAAAGCGGCGGCCGAATTTCGATCCCGATTGCCCCTTGTGAGCCTGCCATCGTGAGCAAGAGAGAAGCTTTCATCTGCGACGGCGTCCGGACGCCGATCGGCCGCTACGCCGGCGCCCTCGCCCATGTCCGTCCCGACGACATGGCGGGCCTCGTTCTCCGCGAACTGATGGCGCGGTCCCCCTCCCTGCCCCCGGATGCCGTCGAAGACGTGATCATGGGGTGCGCCAACCAGGCCGGAGAGGACAACCGCAACGTCGCGCGGATGGCGGTCCTTCTCGGTGGCCTGCCGGGCTCGGTTCCGGGCGTCACCGTCAACCGGCTCTGCGGCTCGGGGCTCGACGCGGTCGGCCAGGCGGCCCGCGCCATCCTGACCGGCGATGCGGATGTGATCGTGGCCGGGGGTGTGGAGTCGATGACCCGCGCGCCCTTCGTGATGGGCAAGGCCGAAACGGGCTTCTCCAGATCGGCCGAAATCCATGACACGACGATCGGCTGGCGCTTCGTCAATCCGGTCATCAAGAAGCAGTACGGCATCGATTCCATGCCGGAAACGGCCGAGAACGTGGCGGCCGAATTCGGGATCGAGCGCGCCGACCAGGACGCCTTCGCCCTGCGCAGCCAGACGCGCGCATTGCGCGCCCAGGCATCCGGCCGGTTCGAGCGCGAGATCGTTCCCGTGGTCGTCCCGCAGCGCAAGGGCGACCCCGTCATCGTCGACCGGGACGAGCATCCGCGGGAAACGACGCTCGAGAAGCTGGCGAAGCTTCCGACTCCGTTCCGCGAAGGCGGCTGCATCACCGCCGGCAATTCCTCGGGCGTCAACGACGGCGCCGCGGCGCTTCTGGTCGCGTCTGGCGAAGCGGTAGAACGCTACGGACTTCGGCCATTGGCCCGGGTCCGAGGCATGGCAACCGCCGGCGTTCCGCCGCGCATCATGGGGATCGGTCCCGTCCCGGCCACGCGGAAGCTGCTCGACCGGCTCGGCCTCGGTTTGCCGGACGTCGACCTGATCGAGCTGAACGAGGCCTTCGCGGCCCAGGCACTCGCCGTCATGCGCCAGCTCGGCCTCCCCGACGACGCCGAGCATGTCAACCCCAACGGCGGCGCGATCGCGCTCGGCCACCCGCTCGGCATGTCGGGGGCCCGGCTTGCACTGACCGCAGCGCTGGAGCTCAAGGAACGCGATCAGCGTTACGCGCTCTGCACAATGTGCGTCGGTGTCGGACAGGGTATCGCGCTGATGCTGGAGAATGTCCGATGAGCGCAGAAACGGAAGCGCAAGTCCTTCTCGAGCGGCGGGGACCCGAGATCGCGATCGTCCGCATCAACCGCCCGGAGGTCCGCAATGCGCTGAACCTCACGGTGCGGCGTCAGATGGCGGAGATCTTCCGGGGCTTCGCGGATGAAGAGGCGCTGCGCTGCGTGATCCTGACCGGTGACGAGCGCAGCTTCGCAGCGGGCGCCGACATTGCGGACATGTCCCGGATCGACGCCGTCGAAATGTACCATCGGCATACCGAACGCCTCTGGGGCGCGGTCGCCGACTGCCCGGTGCCCGTGATCGCTGCCGTGAACGGCTTCGCATTGGGCGGCGGCCTCGAACTCGCCATGCATGCCGACATCATCATTGCCGGGCGAGGCGCGAAGCTCGGCCAGCCGGAAGTGAAGGTCGGCATCATGCCGGGCGCCGGCGGTACCCAGCGCCTGACGCGGGCGGTCGGCAAGTTCCGGGCGATGAGACTGTGCCTGACGGGTGAGATCATCGGCGCGCAGGAAGCCTACGAGATGGGGCTCGTCAGCAAGCTCGTCGAGGACGACCAGGTCATGCAGACCGCGATCGACATGGCGGAAGAGCTGGCAAGGCTGCCGCCGATCGCCCTGGCGCAGATCAAGGAAGTGATCCTGCACGGCCAGGACGCCCCGCTCGGGGCCGCCCTCGCCCTGGAACGGAAAGCCGTCCAGATCCTGTTCGCCACCCGCGACAAGCAGGAAGGCATGAGCGCGTTCCTCGAGAAGCGCCAGCCGCGATACACCGGATCGTGAGCGCCTACGAGACGATCCGCTTCCAGGCCGCAGACGGGATAACCCGCATCACGCTCGACCGGCCGGAGAAGCTCAACAGCTTCACGGCCGTGATGCGGGCCGAGCTGATCGACGCCCTGTCCCGGGTGGCCGATGACCCGACCGTCCGCTGTCTTCTCCTCGACGGGGCGGGCCGC
>JAJUFW010000079.1 GCA_029263555.1 Alphaproteobacteria bacterium | reverse complement strand
CGACCAGATGGCGTCCTTCGTCGCCGGCCACAGCCTGGGCGAATATTCGGCGCTCGCCGCCACGGGCGCGTTCAGCCTGGCGGATACGGCGCGGCTGCTCAAGCTCCGCGGCCGCGCCATGCAGGAGGCGGTCCCGGTCGGGGTGGGGGCAATGGCGGCCCTGCTCGGTCTCGATCTGGCGGAGGCTCAGGAGATCGCGGCCGAAGCGGCTCAGGGCGAGATCTGCACGGCCGCCAACGACAATGCTCCGGGCCAGGTCGTGGTGAGCGGGCACAAGGCGGCGGTCGAGCGGGCGGTCGCGATCGCCTCCCGGCGCGGTGCCAAGCGCTCCGTCATGCTGCCGGTGAGCGCGCCATTCCATTGCCCGCTGATGGCGCCGGCCGCGGCCGTGATGGCGGATGCCCTGGCCCAGGTCGACATCCGCAGGCCGTCGGTGCCCCTGGTTGCCAATGTGACGGCCAGCGCCGTCACGGATCCGGTCGATATCCGCCGCCTGCTGGTCGAGCAGGTGACCGGGGCCGTTCGCTGGCGCGAGAGCGTTCTCTTCATGCGTGCCCATGGCGTGGCCGAGCTTGTCGAGCTGGGGGCCGGCAAGGTCCTGACCGGGCTTGCCAAGCGCATCGACCGCGAACTCGCCGCCCGAGCGGTCGGTACGCCTTCGGACATCGAAGCCCTGCCCGTCGCTTGACGCGATCGGCAGTCAAGATCTAGGGGAAGACGCCCATGTTCGACCTGACCGGCAAATCCGCTCTCGTAACCGGAGCCAGCGGCGACATTGGCCGTGCCATCGCCGAAACGCTTCATGCCCGTGGCGCCGCCGTGGCGCTGTCGGGAACGCGGGAAGGGCGGCTGCGCGAAGTGGCCGAAGAGATCGGCCGTGCGGGAGGCAGCGAGCGCATCCATGTCGTGCCCGGCGATCTTTCGAAGGCGGAAGGGGCCGAGGCGGTTGCGCGAGCCGCGGAAGAGGCCATGGGCCAGATAGACATCCTCGTCAACAATGCCGGCATGACGCGGGACAATCTCGCGATGCGATTGAAGGACGAGGATTTCACCGAGGTTCTGGAGGTCAATCTCGTCTCGGCGTTCCGCCTCTCGCGGGCGTGCATCCGGGGCATGATGAAGCGTCGCTGGGGCCGGATCGTCGGCATTACCTCGGTGGTGGCCTTCGTCGGAAATCCGGGGCAGGCGAACTATGCCGCCTCGAAGGCCGGGATGGTCGGCATGACCAAGAGCTTGGCGGCCGAACTGGCCTCCCGGAACGTTACCGTCAACTGCGTGGCTCCCGGCTTCATCGCCAGCGCCATGACCGACGTCCTGACGGACGAGCAGAAGAACAGGATCACCGCGAGCATCCCGTCGGGCCGCCTCGGCAGCCCGAAGGACATCGCGGCTGGCGTCGCCTATCTCGTCAGCGAGGAGGCGGCTTACGTCACCGGTCAGACATTGCACATCAATGGCGGAATGGCCATGCTCTAGCATCGGCCGCATGGGGCGGCGAAGGGTCCGGTCACGCTGGCATCGCCCAACCATGTGTGTTATGTGACGCCCGAAATTGCCCGGTCGTCCCGTCTGGTGTTCGCGTTGAAACCGGGACCTCCCCAATAAGTCTAAGTAGTCGAAAGGCCAGAACAATGAGTGATGTCGCCGAGCGCGTTAAGAAGATCGTTGTGGAGCACCTTGGCGTCGAGGAGTCCAAGGTGACCGAGACGGCCAGCTTTATCGACGATCTGGGCGCGGACAGCCTCGATACCGTCGAATTGGTCATGGCGTTCGAGGAAGAATTCGGCGTCGAGATTCCCGATGACGCCGCGGAAAAGATCATGACCGTGAAGGACGCGATCGACTTTATCCAGGCCAACACGGCCGGGTAATTCCAGGCGAGCCCGGGGCACGTTCCGCAAGGAACGTGCAGGCCCTTTCCGGGAAACAGTTCGAGGAGCAGTATGCGACGCGTCGTGGTAACCGGCCTGGGCATGGTCACGCCCCTGGGCATGGGTGTGGAAACCAACTGGCGGCGGTTGGTCAATGGCGAGTCCGGCATCAGCGCCATCGAGCGCTTCGATGTTTCGGACCTGCCGTCGAAGATCGCGGGACAGGTGCCTCGGGGCGAATCCGGGTCTGGCCTCTGGCATCCGGCGGATTTCGTGCCGTCCAAGGAAATCCGGAAGAATGACGAGTTCATTCTGTTCGCGATGGCGGCGGCCCGCGAGGCGATCGAGAACTCCGGCTGGGTTCCGGAAAGCGACGAGGATCGCGAGCGGACCGGCGTGATGATCGGGTCCGGCATCGGCGGTCTGCAATGGATCTCCGAAGGCCAGATGACGCTCCACGAGCGGGGACCGCGACGGATGTCGCCGTTCTTCATTCCGGCGGCCCTGATCAACCTGGCTTCCGGGCAGGTTTCCATCCAGTACGGCTTCCGGGGGCCGAACCATGCGGTGGTCACCGCCTGTTCGACCGGGGCGCATGCCATCGGCGACGCCGCCCGGCTGATCATGCTGGACGACGCCGACGTGATGGTCGCCGGCGGTGCGGAAGCGGCCGTCTGCCGCCTCGGCATCGCGGGTTTCGCCGCAGCGCGGGCCCTGTCCACGGGCTACAACGACACGCCGGAACGGGCGTCCAGGCCCTATGACAAGGGACGCGACGGCTTCGTGATGGGTGAGGGCTCGGGCGTCCTCGTCCTCGAGGAGCTGGAGCACGCCAAGCGCCGCGGGGCGACGATTTATGGCGAAGTCGTGGGTTATGGCCTGTCCGGCGACGCCCACCACGTGACGGCGCCACCGGAGGACGGGAACGGTGGGTACCGGGCGATGCGCGCCGCGCTGAAGCGGGCCGGCCTCAATCCCGAAGACATCGACTACATCAATGCCCACGGCACTTCCACGCCGCTCGGCGACGAGATTGAACTCGGTGCCGTGAAGCGCCTCTTCGGACCGGCCATCGAGACGGTGTCCATGTCCTCGACGAAATCGGCTATCGGGCATCTGCTGGGAGCCGCCGGGGCGGTCGAGGCGATCTATTCTATCCTGGCGATCCGCGACGGCGTCGCGCCGCCCACGCTCAATCTGGATGAGCCGTCCGAAAACTGCGTCGGCGTCGATCTCGTTCCGAAGCAGGCTCGGGAGCGGAAGATCCGGGCGGCGTTGTCCAACAGCTTCGGCTTCGGTGGCACGAACGCGAGCCTGATCTTCAAGAGTTTTCAGTAAAGGACGGATCGATGCGGGCTGCTGCCCGGATCTTCGCTGCGTTGACCGCGCTCGCCGCTCTGGCGGCGGGCGCGGTCGCCTTTCTGCTGTATGCCTTCGGGGCGCCCGGACCGCTGACCGAGGAAAAGGTGGTGATGATCCCGCGCGGTGCGGGGCTCAACCTGATCGCGGAGCGGCTGGAGGAGGCCGGCGTCATCGAGAGCCGCTGGATCTTCATCGGAGGCGTGGTTCTCGAAGGGCGCGAGCGCAGCCTGAAAGCCGGAGAATACGCCTTCGCCCCTGGTGTCAGTGCCAAAGGCGTCATGGACCTTCTTCGCCGGGGCCAGACCATCTCCTATGCCCTGACGGTGCCGGAAGGGCGCACATCGGCCGAAATCGTGGCCATGCTGCAGGCCGAGGACAAGCTGACCGGCGACATCGAGGAAGTGCCGCCCGAAGGCAGCTTGCTGCCGGAAACCTATCATTTTACCCGCGGCGACACCCGCCAGGGCGTGATCGACCGGATGCGCAAGGCGATGGACGAAGCCGTCGCCGAGGCATGGGCCGGCCGCGCGGAGGACCTGCCCATCAGCACGGTCGAAGAGGCGGTCATCCTGGCTTCCATCATCGAGAAGGAGACGGGCGTGGCGGATGAGCGTCCGCTCGTCGCCAGCGTCATGGTCAATCGTCTGAGGCGCGGCATGCCGCTGCAATCGGACCCGACGGTAATCTATGCGCTGACCAAGGGCGCCGCCCCGCTGGGGCGCGAGCTGCTCAGGTCCGACTGGGCGGTGGAATCCGAGTACAACACCTACCGGGTGCCGGGTCTTCCCCCGGGGCCGATCGCCAATCCGGGGCGCGCTTCGCTGGAAGCAGCGGTCAATCCGGCGAAGACCGACTATCTCTATTTCGTCGCCGACGGATCGGGCGGCCACGCCTTCGCTGAATCGCTGGAGCAGCACAACCGCAACGTTGCGGCCTGGCGACGCCTGCGCCATCAGCAATCGCAAACCCCCAAGCCGGGCGGCTGACCGTTCCGCCCCTGGGGCACCGGCCGGGATGGCTGCAGCGTCAGCTCAATAGGCCATGGGCGAGGATCAGGAGCGCGAAGACCGATCCGGCACAAAGGCCGAGCGCGAGGAATTCGCGCAACGCGGTGCGAAGATCGAAGGAGTCCGGGTCCCGATCGATGCCGTCGAACGCCATGGGCAATCTCCGACTTGGAGGACGGCCCACTCGCGGCAAGCGGGCCGGCCCCGGGGCCCACAGGCTCCAAGGCAGGGTAGGAACGTAAGTTCAGCATCCCTGGTTCCCGCCGCCGCGTTCCATCGCGGGCTTGCGCGGCAGCAGGCCGAGCAGACGGTCGGTCAGGAGCGGGGGCAGCGCCCCGGCGAGCCAGGCGCCGAAATAGGTCGGGAAGGGGAACGCGATCCGGGCACGATTCCTCTCAAGTCCTCGCCGGATGATCCGGGCCGCCTTGTCCGCGTCCATGAGGAACGGCATGGGGAAGGGATTGACCGCGGTCATCCGCGACCGGACGAAGCCGGGGCAGATGACGCTGACCCGGATCCCGTCCGGGGCAAGCGCTCCACGCAGCGCCTCGCCCCAGACCCGAACCGCCGCCTTGGATGCGCAATAGGCCGGTGCGCCGGGAAAGCCGCGAAAGGCGGCCAGCGAGCTCATGATCGCGATCTGGCCGCGTCGACGCCGGCGCATCGGATCCAGGAGCGGGAGAACGGTGTTGAGCACGCCTTCCTGGTTGACGGCGAAGATTTTCCGCGTCTGCTCCTCGCTTTCGCCCGCCCCGCTGGTGCCGCCCGAGATGCCCGCATTGGCGATGAGAAGATCGATCGGCCGGGACGCGTCGATCTCGACCAGCCATTGCGCCAGCCGCTCGCGCTCCGTGACGTCGATCGTGGCGGCAACCGCTTCCGCACCGGCGGACCGGCACCGCTCCGCGACGAGGTCGAGCCGCGCCCGGTCGCGGCCGGTGAGGAGCAGGTGGCGCCCCGGCTCGGCATAGGTCAGCGCAAGCGCCTCGCCGATGCCGCTGGAGGCGCCGGTGATCAGGACGGTCCTGGGATCTTGCATGTCATCTTCCCCCGAGGAAAAACCCGTAACTCTTTAAATGCCGGAGGGCATGAGGCTATAAGGGCGCTCGATCTACGTCACGGAACCCAGCGAGGATGGCCCTGTCCGCCACCCGACCAGAAACCGCACTCTCCAGCATGACCGGCTTTGCCCGGGTCGAAGGCGCCCAGGGAGGCTATGCTTGGACGTGGGAGGCGCGGAGCGTCAACGGCAAATCCCTCGACCTTCGCTGCCGCCTGGCGTCGGGCTTCGAAGCCCTGGAGCCGGCAGCCCGCGCCGAGACGGCGAACCGCTTCAAGCGCGGCAACATCACGCTCGGTCTCAGCGTATCGCGCAACGAATCGGCCCCGCGTTTGCGCCTGAACCGGGAGCTTCTCGAGGAGCTCCTGGCCGTCGTGACCGAATTGCAACCGGATGCGCCGCCACGGGTGGAAATGCTGCTGTCGGTCCGCGGCGTCGTCGAGCCGGTGGAGGAGGAGGCAGGAGAGGAGAAGGCAGCCTGCGCCGCTGCCATCGAAGCCGGGCTTGCCGCGGTGATCGGCCAGCTTGCCGCCGCCCGTGCCGAGGAAGGCGCACGCCTGGCCGTAGTCCTTGCCGATCATCTGGTCCGGATCGAGGGGCTGATCGAGGCGGCGGAGCGCACCGCGGCCGCCCAGCCGGAGGCGATGCGTGCCCGGCTTCGGGAGCAGCTGGCCGAACTTCTCGGCGCTCTCCCGGCCCTGTCGGAGGAACGCTTGGCGCAGGAGGCGGCCCTGCTGATCGCCCGCGCCGACGTGCGCGAGGAACTGGATCGCCTGCGCGCCCATGTTACCCAGGCACGGGATCTGCTGTCGAATGGCGGCGCCGTCGGGCGGCGGCTCGACTTCCTGTGCCAGGAGTTCAACCGTGAGGCCAACACGCTTTGCTCGAAATCGGCGGATGTCGAACTGACGCGGATCGGGCTCGAGTTGAAGGCCGTGATCGAGCAGTTCCGAGAACAGGTTCAGAATATCGAATGAGCGCAGAGAACACCGTCAAGGAAGCGGCCCCGGGGGTCGAGGGGACGGCCGAGATTCACCGTCGCGGTCTGATGCTGGTCCTGTCTTCGCCGTCCGGTGCGGGGAAGACCACGATCTCGCGCCAGCTTCTCGAACGCGACGAGAACCTGCAGATGTCGATCTCTGTCACCACTCGCCCCCCGCGTCCGGGCGAGGTCGACGGGCGGGACTATTATTTCATCACGCCGGAGCGCTTCCACGAGATGGTCGAGAACAACGAGCTTCTCGAGCATGCCCAGGTCTTCGGCAATTACTACGGAACGCCCCGCGGGCCGGTCGAGGAGGCGCTGAGCAAGGGGCGCGACGTACTGTTCGACATCGACTGGCAGGGAACCCAGCAGCTTCGGGAGAACGCCCGGGGGGATCTCGTCAGCGTCTTCGTTCTGCCGCCCTCGGCGGCGGCCCTGGAAGAACGTCTCCGGTCCCGTGCCCAGGACAGCGACCAGGTCATTGCGGGCCGGATGGCCAAGGCCGCGGAAGAGATCAGCCACTATCCCGAATACGACTACGTGATCGTCAACCACGTTCTCCGCAAGAGCGTCAGCCAGGCCGAGGCGATCCTGCGGGCCGAGCGGGCGCGCCAGAGCCGGCTGATCGGAGTGTCCGACTTCGTCGCCCGTCTGAAGGCGGACCTTTGACCAGCCGGAAGGTCGCCTGATGCACAAGGGGCGGGATGTCGGGTTCGAAAGGCTTTCGCTGGAGTTCTCTCTGGCGGCGTGGCAGGCCCTCGGCTCGGTCAAGGACTGGAGCCGGTGCCGTGTCGGCGACAGCGACGCCTTCGTCGTCTCTTTCCGGACATCCTTCGGCGAGATCATGGTCACTATCCTGCAGCGAGGCGACCGCTGGTGCGTCTGCGAGATGCCGGGTCGCATTCTCATCGAGGACAGGCTGGCGAACGTCGTTACCGCACTGGGACGGACCCTGGTCGACGATGCGCCCGGCGAAAGGGCGTTCACGCTGCACTGACCAGGGGCGCGAAGGCGCCTGCCGTTTTTCCGTTCCGCCAAGCCCTTAGGAAAAAGACGGGTCCGTTCTTCCGGCTCTCCATGCCCGGGCCAGGCGAGCAAAGCCGGCGATGTCGATCTCCTCGGCCCGCGCCGTCGGCGGCAGTCCGGCGGCGGCAAGCAGCGCCTCCGCGTCGCCGAGGGATCTGAGGGCGGCGCGCAGCATCTTCCGGCGCTGCCCGAAGGCGGCGGCGGTCACGGTCTCCATCGCCTGCCAGTCCGCCGGTTCTGGATTGCTGCGCGGCGTGATGTGGACGACCGTCGATTCCACCTTGGGTGGAGGGGTGAACGCCCGGGGCGGCAGCGTCATCACCGGGCGTGCCTCGGCGCACCACTGGGTCATGACCGACAGCCGGCCATAGTCCTTGGTGCGCGGCCGGGCGATCAGCCGGTCGGCAACTTCCTTCTGGAACATGAGCGTCAACGAGCGGTAGTCCCCGATCCGCCGCAGCCAGCCGAGTAGGAGCGGGGTCGCCACGTTGTAGGGGAGGTTGGCGACGACTGCGCGCGGCGCTGGCGTCAGTGTCGCCGGGTCGATCTCCAGGGCGTCGCCCTCGATCAGCCGAAGACGGCCCCGTGCCGCCGCCACCAGATCGCCGAGGGCGGCGATGCAGCGCGGGTCGCGTTCGATGGCGACCACTTCGCGGGCGGCGGTGCCCAGAATCGCGCGGGTCAGGCCACCGGGGCCCGGCCCGATCTCGACCACGGCGACGCCGCTCAGGTCGCCGGCGCTGCGAGCGATGCGGCCGGTCAGGTTGAGGTCCAGAAGAAAGTTCTGGCCGAGCGCCTTGCGCGCGCCCAGGTCGTATCGGGCGATCACCTCGCGCAGGGGCGGCAGGGCGGCGGGATCGAAATCAGGCAAGGTCGTTCGTGTTCGCAGCGGCGGCGTGCCGGGCGCGCTGGGCCGCCAGCCGCTCGGCCATAAGGATTGCTTCCAGGAAGCTGTGCGGGTTCGCCGCGCCGCGCCCGGCGATCGACAGGGCCGTGCCGTGATCGGGCGAGGTCCGGACGAAGGGCAGGCCGAGCGTAATGTTGACGCCGCGGTCGAAGTCGATGGTCTTGAGCGGGATCAGCGCCTGGTCGTGATACATGCAGATCGCGGCGTCGTAGCGCTGGCGCGCCTGCTCGTGGAACAGGGTGTCGGCGGGGTGGGGGCCGTCGACCGAAATGCCCCGCCGTTTCAGCTCCTCCACGGCCGGGATGATGACCTCGATCTCCTCCAGCCCCAGCGCGCCGTGCTCGCCGGCATGGGGATTGAGCGCCGCGACCGCCAGGCGGGCCGGAGACAGGGCAAAATCCCGCCTAAGCGCGTCCGCGGTCACGGTCGCGCAATGGACGATGTCGGCCGTGGTCAGCCGTGCCGCCGCATCGCGCAGGGGCATGTGCACGGTGACCGGCACGACGCGGAGCTCTGGGCAGGCGAGCATCATCACGGGCGGCGTCCCGGTCCCGGCCAGCTCTGCCAGATATTCGGTATGGCCCGGAAAACGGAAGCCCGCGGCGTAAAGCACGCTCTTCTGGATCGGGTTGGTAACCACCGCCGCCGCCCGGCCCTCCAGAGTCAGGGCCACCGCGCGCTCGATGCTTGCCATGACCGCCGGCCCGTTTCCGGGGTCGGGCTGGCCGGCCATGACCGGGACGGGCAGGGGCTGCGGCAGGACGGGGAGGCCTTCGTCCCACACCGCCTCGACCTCTTCCGGCCCGTCGATGGTCCGGATCGGCAGCGACCAGCCGACATCCCGGCTCAGCCGATCGAGCCGGTCCGGGTCGTCGATCACGAAGAAGGGAGGAAGCCCATGGTGCATCCGCAGGCCCCACGCCACCAGCGAAAGCTCCCCGCCGATGCCGGCGGGTTCGCCCAGGGTGACGGCCAGCGGCAGCGGCGCGCGACGTCCGGCCATCATACCCGGACGTCGATGAAGGCGGCGTTG
>JAJUFW010000048.1 GCA_029263555.1 Alphaproteobacteria bacterium | reverse complement strand
TTGTGCGGCGCGAGCCGACGCTTTCCGGCGAGCGGCCGGCCCCCCGGGCGGCAGCGGCAGCATCGGGGCAGGAGCCGAGACGGTCCGAGCCGTCCATGCGCACGCCCGTCGGCATCGCCGGACCGGCGCCCGAAGGCGCCCGCCGCGAAAAGCCCGTCGCCGTCGTCACGGCGAAGCCGAAGCCGCTGCCCGAGGGCAGGAGGGCCGCTGCGGAGCGGGAGCCTGCGCTGGAATTCGAAGGCCCGCCCGATTACGAGCTGCCGTCGCTCGACCTCCTGCACCTGCCGGAGCCCGGGCAGCGCACGGCGACCGTGAACGAGGAGGCGCTGCGCGGCAATGCCGAGATCCTGGAAGGGGTTCTGGGCGACTTCGGCGTGCGCGGCGAGATCGTCAAGGTCAATCCGGGGCCGGTCGTCACCCTTTACGAGCTGGAGCCGGCGCCCGGCACCAAGTCCAGCCGGGTGATCAGCCTGGCCGACGACATCGCCCGGTCGATGAGCGCCGTTTCCGTCCGCGTGGCGGTCGTCCCGGGCAAGAACGCGATCGGTATCGAGCTGCCGAACGCCAAGCGGGAGACCGTCTACCTGCGCGAGCTTCTGGCCTCCGACGCCTATGACCGGTCGTCGCACAAGCTGGCGCTGATGCTGGGCAAGGACATCGGCGGCGCGCCGGTGATCGCCGATCTTGCCCGAATGCCCCACCTGCTCGTCGCCGGCACCACCGGTTCGGGCAAGTCGGTCGCGGTCAACACCATGATCCTGTCGCTCCTCTACCGGCTGCCGCCGGACCGGGTGCGCTTCATCATGATCGACCCGAAGATGCTGGAGCTGTCGATCTACGACGGCATCCCGCACCTCCTCTCGCCCGTGGTCACCGATCCGAAGAAGGCCGTCGTGGCCCTGAAATGGACGGTCAAGGAGATGGAGGACCGCTACCGCAACATGTCCAAGCTGGGGGTCCGCAACATCGAGGGCTACAACCAGCGCCTGCGCGAGGCCCGGGCGAAGGGCGAGGTGCTGATGCGGCGGGTCCAGACCGGCTTCGATCCCGACACCGGCAAGCCGATCTTCGAGGACCAACCGCTCGACCTGACGGAGCTGCCCTATATCGTCGTCATCGTCGACGAGATGGCCGACCTGATGCTGGTCGCCGGCAAGGACATCGAGGCGGCGATCCAGCGTCTGGCGCAGATGGCGCGCGCCGCCGGCATCCATCTGATCATGGCGACGCAGCGGCCGTCCGTCGACGTCATCACCGGCACGATCAAGGCGAACTTCCCGACCCGGATCAGCTTCCAGGTCACCTCCAAGATCGACAGCCGCACGATCCTGGGCGAGGGCGGGGCGGAAACGCTGCTGGGCCAGGGCGACATGCTGTACATGGCGGGCGGCGGCCGGATCACGCGCGTGCACGGCCCCTTCGTCAGCGACAGCGAGGTCGAGCAAGTGGTCGCCCATCTCAAGGCCCAGGGCGAGCCGACCTACAACGAGGCGATCATGGAGGACGACGAAGGCGGCGGCGACTTCGACGCCATGGGCTTCGGCGACGGGGAAGGGTCGGGCGACGAGCTCTACGACCGCGCCGTCGCGCTGGTTGCCCGGGAGCGCAAGGCGTCCACCAGCTTCATCCAGCGCCACCTGCAGATCGGCTATAACCGTGCCGCCCGGATCATCGAGAAGATGGAGCAGGAAGGCGTGGTCAGCCAGGCGAACCACGTCGGCAAGCGGGAGGTCCTGGTCGGCGACCACGGCGACCACTGACCCGGGTCGTCCGGGTCCGGCCGACCCGGGGCTTTTCGCTGGCGGCCGCCCGCAGCCTCCCATAGCGTTGGCGGCGAAGCCCTGTTTCGGCCATCAAGACACGCCATCCTAGGACGCATGATGAAGCTGTACCACGCCCTTGCCGCCCTCGTCCTCGCGCTCGCGCCCGTTCTGGCGGCAGCCCAGCCGCTCCGCCTCAGCCCGGAGGACCAGACCGCAATCGCCCGGGTCGAGGACTATCTGAACGGCATCACGACCATGCAGGCGCGCTTCGTCCAGGTGACCGGGATGGGAGCAATGGCCGAAGGCGATTTCTATCTGTCCCGCCCCGGACGCATGCGGATCGAATACGACCGTGAGCCCTATCTCTACGTCGCCGACGGATTCTGGCTCACCTATTACGACAAGGAGTTGGGGCAGCGAAGCGACGTGATGCTGGGCAGCACGATCGCGGATTTCATCACCCGCGAGAACATCCGGCTGTCCGGCGACGTGACCGTGACCGGGGTCCGGCAGGACGAGCATTCGATCGAGATCGACCTGGTGCAGACGGAGGACCCCGGCCAGGGGACCCTGACCCTGGTCTTCTCCCGGAACCCGCTGCAGCTTCGGCGATGGGTGGTCTTGGACGCCCAGGGTCAGCGGACGGAAGTGGCGCTTTCGGAGATCCGCACCGGGATGAGCCTGGACCGGCGCCTCTTCGTCGTCCCCCGGCGCTGATCCGGCGCGGCCGGCCCGCCGCGGTCAGGAGCGGGAGCGGTCGAACGGGATCACGGTGAAGGTCGTCGTCGACGCGGATCGAGATCCGGTCGCCCCGTCACCGCGGCGGACGCCGGGTCGAGCCGGATCGTGGCCGGGCCCGGTAGCGCAGGAGGCGGCCGTAGGTGACGGCAAGAAGTCCCTCGGCATCCCGGGCCTCGGCCGACCTCAAGGGGCTTTCGCGAACATCCCGGCGAGGGCGGCCGGCACCAGGAGACCCATGACAACCCGGGCCCTGGAAGGGCCAGCCGGTGAGCGGAAAACCGGAATGGGGACGGCGGGCCCCGGGGGCCCGGTCCGTCAGCGCTCCAGGATGTCGAGAACGAGGCGCGGCACCGCGAAGCTCGCGGCGTGCAGCTCGGGCGTGTACCAGCGCGTCTCGATCCGGGCCGCCTCGAAGCGCCGACGGATTTCCTCCACCGGCAGTGCCCGCAGCGCCGGGTCGTCGCTCGCCCAGCCGAAGGTCATGAGGCCGCCGTAATATGTGGGAACCGGGGCGCCATAGGCCCAGACGTCCCGGAACAGGACGCGCAGCTTCGCATAGGTGCGGGGCTGCTCGCCCTCGTCCAGGAAGGGCACGCCGTTCTGGTTCACGAAGACGCCGCCCGGCGTCAGGCAGCGCTTGCAGTCGGCATAGAATTCGGGCGTGAAGAGGACCGCCCCCGGCCCGATCGGATCGGTCGAATCGACGATGATCACGTCGTAGCGCTGGTCCGTCTCCTTCACGAACCGGCAGCCATCGGCGATGACGAGGTCGGTCCGGGGATCGTCGAAGGCGCCGTCGCTGATCGACGGAAGATATTCGCGGCAGAGGTCGACGACCGAGCGGTCGATCTCGACCATCGTGACCTTCTCGACGCCGGCATGCATGAGGCAGCGGCGCAGCATCCCGCCGTCGCCGCCGCCGATGATCAGCACCTGCCGGGCCCGGCCATGGGCCAGGATCGGCACATGGGCGAGCATCTCGTGGTAGACGAATTCGTCGCCCGTCGTCGTCTGGATGACGCCGTCAAGCGCCAAGATCCGCCCGAAGGCGGCATTCTCGAAGATGACGAGATCCTGGTGCTCGGTCTTGTCGCGATAGACGACCTTCTCCACCCGGAAGCGCTGCGCGACGGCCGGGTGGAGCGTCTCGGTGAACCATTCGCCGGTCACGCCGCCTCGTCCTCGCGCTCGTTGGGCATGCGCTCCGCGGTGACCTCGCCCCGCAGCAGGTTCGAGACGATGACCTCCTGCGGCTGGAAAGCCCGGCGCAGCACCGGGATGGTCTTCTCCGGCTCGGCGTCGCCGCACATGAAGACGTCGAGGGCGGCATAGCCGCGCTCGGGCCAGCTGTGGATCGAAATGTGGCTTTCCGCCAGCACGGCAACGCCCGAAATCCCGCCATTCGGCGTGAAATGGTGCAGATGAATGTGCAGAAGCGTCGCCCCGGCGGTCTCCACCGCCTCGATGAGCGTCTTCTCGACATGCTCCAGCTCATCCAGCCGCGAGGCGCCCCACAGATCGATGATCAGATGGGTGCCGGCAAAGCACTTGCCGTCGCGGACGATGAAATGGTCCATGTTCTCGTCCGACACGGTCGGGCGGGAAACGGCGATGTCGGTGGTGTTTTCCGCGGGAACGTCTTTCGGCGCGCAGACGATGGCGTCGGCGCGATTGCCCAAGTCCATCCCCAAGCGGAAGACAGCCGGTTGATCGGCCATGGTCTGTCCTCCAGTCAGCAGATGACCCGGTACGCAACCTGTTTAGGAAGTCCCACGGCCGGCAACCGGCAACATCGGACCGCCTAAACAGGCTCCCCTCGGGAGAGGCCCCTATGTGGTCGAAATAATCCGCCGACGCAAGTGTAATTTTTCCCCCGGTCCCGGACCCTTTGACGCAGAGCCGTTGTCGGACGCCCGTCAGCGCCGCCGCGGCAGCGGGCGTGCGGCCGGATCTTCGGCGCGCCGGAAGGGACGCAGGAAGAGCCGCGGCAGCGGCTGTTCCTCCCGCGCCTCGACCCCGATCGAGAGGTCCGGGGTGCGGCGGGTCGGGCTTTGCGATCGGAACAGACGGTCCCACAGGCTGAGCACCGTCCCGTAATTGCTGTCCGTGTCCGCCCGGCGCCGGTGATGGTGCACCCAATGTATCGACGGGGTGACGACGACCCGCGCGAGCGCGGCTTCCAGCCGGGACGGCAGCCGCAGGTTGGAGTGGTGGAAGACCGACGCGACCAGCACCAGCGCCTCGAAGACGACGACCGAGGTCAGCGGGATTGCCAGGGCCACGATCACGACCGCGCGGGCGAGGGCGGACAGCACCACCTCGCCGAAATGGAAGCGCAGGGCCGTCGTCGAATCGAGCCAGCGGTCCAGGTGGTGGACCTCGTGGAACCGCCAGAGCAGCGGAATCTCGTGATTGACCCGGTGCCACCAGTAGATCCAGAGATCGAGCAGCACGAGATCGAGGGCAAGCCCGCCCCAGCCCTGCCACCAGCCGGGACGCCAGCCCGGGCCGATGTCGGCGGCCCAGGCCGAAACCGGCAGGACGACCAGCGGCGACAGCCCGACATTGACCAGCCACAGCCCGGCATTGCGGCCGAGCCGCCGCCAGGGGGATTGGCCGGCCTCCGCCGGGCGGGCAACCGCAGGCAGCAACCGTTCCAGCACGAACAGAAGGACCAGCCATGCGGCGACGGCAGCGCCCTTGTAGCCGAGCAGGAGTTGAACAGCGCCGTCCATGAAGAGCAGAATAGGCGCGGACGGCCGCGCCGTCATCTGCGGACCCGCGGCCCATGACGGAAGCCGAAGAGGGATCATGAGCCTGTCGCCCCTGCCGGTCGTCGGCATTCCTTGCTGCATGAGGACCATCGGATCCCACCCCTTTCACATCGTCGGGGACAAATATGTCCGCGCCGTTTCGGAAGGGGCGGGCGCCGTTCCCTTCGTGATCCCGGCACTGGGCGAATGGTGGGACTTCGACGATCTGCTGGACCGGGTCGACGGCCTTCTGATCACCGGCAGCCCCTCCAATATCGAGCCGCAGCATTACGGCGGTCCGGTCCTGGATCCCGCGCCCCTGGCCGACCCGGCGCGTGACCGGACGACGCTACCGCTGATCCGAAAGGCCCTGGCCGCGGGCGTGCCGCTGCTGGCCATCTGCCGGGGCCTGCAGGAGCTGAACGTCGCGCTGGGCGGCACCCTGCATCAGGAGGTCCACGCGATTCCCGGCCGGCTCGACCACCGCGCCGACGAAAGCCGTCCGGTCGAGGTGCAGTACGGCCCGGCCCATCCCGTGACGATCGAGCCCGACGGGATGCTGCGGCGGCTGCTCGGCAAGACCGAGATCCGCGTCAATTCCATCCACGCCCAGGGCATCGACCGCCTGGCCGACGGCCTTGCCGTCGAAGCGGTGGCGCCGGACGGCCAGAGCGAGGCGGTGCGGGTCTGCCGGACGCCCGAGGGGTCGTGCCCCAGCTTCGCGATTGCCGTCCAATGGCACCCGGAATGGCGCTTCTGGGAGAACGAGGACTCCCGCACCCTGTTCACGGCCTTCGGCGAGGCCGTCCGCGCCCGCGCCGCTGCCCGCTACCGTCCGCCCGCGGCCGAGTAGACCTGACCTGACCCGGCCTGACCCAGCCCTCATCGCCGATCCGACGATCCCGAACGGGACCGAAGGGCGGATGAATCGCGAACATATCTGGAACCTGGACGAATCATGAACATATGCCGTACCCTGCCGGTGACGAGGGCGCGTGCTTTCGCGGCCCGTCTCGGGTAGAAGCGGAACGGCGTTCAGAACGATTCGAAACTGGCAGGTCCTTCCCCCCGTGCGTATCGCCACCTGGAACATCAACTCCGTTCGTCTCCGGCTCGACCTCGTGCTGCGCCTTCTCGAGGAGGCGCAGCCGGACATCCTCTGCCTGCAGGAGACGAAATGCATCGACGACCTCTTCCCGCGGCAGCCCTTCATCGACCGGGGCTACGGGCATATCGCGGTTGCCGGGATGAAGGGCTACAACGGCGTCGCCATCCTCTCCCGCCTGCCGATCGAGGCCCATGCCGTGACCCATTGGTGCGGCAAGGAGGATTGCCGCCACGTCGCCGCGCGCCTGCCGGGCGGGATCGAGGTCCATTCGCTCTATGTCCCCTCCGGCGGCGACATTCCCGATCCGGAGCAGAATCCGAAATTCGCCCACAAGCTCCAGTTTCTTGACGAGATGACGGCCTGGTGGCCGCAGGCGCGGCAGCCGGACGACCGGATGATCCTGGTCGGCGATTTCAACATCGCCCCGCTGGAGCACGACGTGTGGAGCCACAAGCAGCTTCTTGACGTGGTCAGCCACACGCCCATCGAGGTCGAGAAGCTGACCGCCATGCAGGAGTCGATCGGCTGGGTCGACGCCGTCCGCCGCTTCGTGCCGGAGGACCGCAAGCTCTACACCTGGTGGAGCTACCGGGCGCGCGACTGGGACGTGTCGGACCGCGGGCGCCGGCTGGATCATGTCTGGGTGACGCCGCCGCTCGCGTCCGGACTGAAAGGCTACGGCGTCCTCCGGGAGGCCCGGGGCTGGGAACCGAAGCCCTCGGACCACGTGCCGGTCTGGGTCGACCTGGACCTCTAGGCATTTCCGGCATGCCCGGCCCGCGGCGTATAGTATCGGCGCCATGAGCACCTATCGCTATCCCGGGGAAAGCCTGGCGATGGACTATGCCCGCGGCATCGCCGGGCTTGTCCTGACCGGCGCGCCGCTTGCGGCCCTGGACCCGCACTGGGCGGTATCGCTCCTGCTGGCCGGGGCATGCGCGACCTTCGGGGTGTTCGTGCTCCGCACGGCGCAGCGGCACCTCACCGTCTTCGAGGTTGGCGACCAGGGCATCGTGGCGCGCGGGCCGCTCGGCGGCGCCATCGCCTGGCCCGAGCTCAGCGACCTGACCTTGCGCTACTATTCGACCCGACGCGACCGGGGTCGCGGCTGGATGCAGATGACGCTGCGCGGCAGCGGCAGGAAGCTGACTCTGGAATCCTCGCTTTCCGGATTCGACGACATCGCGGAGCGGGCGGCGGCCGCGGCGCGGCGGAACGGGCTCACCCTTCGCGAGACGACGCTGAGCAACCTGGTCGCGCTCGGAATCGCGGAGACGCCCCCGGCCACCGATCCCACGCCGTGACGGCGGCGGGGCCGGCCCCACCTCGCCTCGCCGAAGTCGTGCGGCCGGCCGGGCAGGACCCCTGGGCTAGGCCGGCCCGGGCCGCTCACGGCGCGAGGACCAGCCCCTCCCGGGCAAAGACCGTCCCCGGCCGGATCGCGGACGCCAGCTCCGACAGATGGTCCAGGAACGCGTCGTCATGGTCCGGATCGTGATGGAAGGGGACGGCGACGCCGACACCGGCCGCCTCCGCGACGCGCAGCGCCTCCTGCCAGGTCGAATGCCCCCAGTTCACATAGGCAGGGAATTCCTCGTCCGTGAACATGGCGTCATAGACCATGATGTCAGCGTTGCGGACGAACTCCACGATCGTCTCGTCCAGCCGGCCGGGAACGTGCTCGGTGTCGGTGATGATGCAGATGCTTTTGCCGGCATAGTCGATGCGATAGCCGCAGGCCCGGTTGGGATGGTTCAGGCGGCAGGTCGTCAGCACGACGCCCGGCGCAGGCCTGAGCGTCGTGCCGCAGGGGAAGTCGTGAAACCGGGAACGCGCGAAGACTTCGAGCGGCACCGGAAAAAGCGGCGCCGTCATCATCTCGCACAGCACGTGTTTCAGGGTCCGTTCGGGGAGCAGATGCCCGGCCCAGAATTCGACCCGGGTGCCCTGCATGTAGGCCGGCTTGAAGAACGGAACGCCGCAGACATGGTCGAAATGCGTATGGGTGAAGAACACGTCGATGCGCGGCGGTAGATCCCGCGCAAGCTCGCAGCCCAGCGCGCGCAGGCCGGTGCCCCCGTCGAAGATCAGCCGGTGGCTGCCGCACCGGACTTCCATGCAGGAGGTGTTCCCGCCATAGCGCACCGTGCCCGGACCGGGACAGGCCAGGCTGCCCCGGACACCCCAGAACTTTATGAAGAACTCGCGTCGATGGCTCATTAGGCGGGCGTAATCTCCCATTGGTTGATGCGACTGGCCGAAGCCAGGTACCGCCCAGGATGATCAGAGCACCGGTCGGGGCGGGAGTCTGTGCGGGTCGTCACAGCGGCGGTCTCAGGGAACGAGCCGGTATCCGCCCGGCTCGGTGACCAGAATCTCTGCATTCGATGGGTCGCGCTCGATCTTCTGGCGCAGGCGGTAGACGTGGGTTTCCAGCGTGTGGGTCGTGACGCCGGCATTGTATCCCCAGACCTCGCCCAGCAGCACGTCGCGCCGCACCACCTTCTGCCCAACCCGGTAGAGGTACTTCAGGATCGCCGTCTCCTTCTCGGTCAGCCGCACCTTGCGGTTCCGCTTCTCGTCGACGAGAAGCTTGGCCCCCGGGCGGAAGGTATACGGGCCGATCGTGAAGACGGCGTCCTCGCTCTGCTCGAACTGCCGGAGCTGCGCGCGGATGCGGGCGAGAAGCACGCCCAGCCGGAACGGCTTCGTGACGTAGTCGTTCGCTCCGCTGTCGAGCCCCCGGATCGTGTCGCTGTCCCGGCCGGCCGCCGTCAGCATGATCACCGGGCTTCGAACCCCGTTCGCGCGCAGGACGCGGCAGAGGTCGCGGCCATCCATGTCAGGCAGGGCGACATCCAGCAGGATGCAGTCGAAATAGGTCTCCTTCGTCGCCTCCAGGGCCTGGGCGGCGGTCTCGGCCTCCACCGTCGCGAACTCCTCGAGAAGCTGGAGCTGTTCGGCAAGGGATAGCCGAAGCGCGCCGTCATCGTCGACGATCAGGATCTTCTTCTTGTTGGCGGTCATGCACGTCCTCTGGCGCGGCCCGACCCGGTCCTGGCCGCCGGCCGGGCGCCTTGCGGGGCCATGTTATCACGCAGAATGGCTGGTATCGACGGCGCAACGAAGCCGCGCCGGGCGCGCGATTCCGCGTCGCGGCCGGGCGCTTGTCCGCCCCTGCCGAGGGAGCCGAGAGGGTCAAGATGGGTTATTCCACTGCAAGGAGGCTTTGCCACGACGCCCCGCCGTGCTCATTTAGGGGTCATGGGCGTCGCTCCGCCCGCACTCAAGACAATTCCCTCATGCCGAACGATCCAGCCAATCCATCCCCCTCCGCCGAAGCATCCTCCTCCCCGAAGGCGCCGGGGGGCGACCGCCAGGCCAGCCTGCGCGCGGTCGACCGTGCCGTTTCGGATCTGAGACGCGGCGACCTCGTGCTGGTGCGCCCGGATCAGGGTCCGGCGCTCCTCATCCAGGCGAGCGAGAGCGTGACCGCCGAAGGCATCGCCCGCATGCGCGAGCTGACGGGCGTCCTGCCCTCGGTCGTGATCACGCTGCAGCGGGCCGCCGCCATCGGGCTCAGCCGGGAGGTCGAGGGGGTCATGCGGCTCGACCCCGGACCGGCGCTCGACGCCGACCTCGTCCGGCGGCTCAGCGATCCCTCCCGCGCCGTCGACGCGTCCGAGTTGGCCAGCATCCCGCGTGTCGCGATCGCCGCGGACAGCCGGGACGGCGCCGTCGCCGTCACCCGGCTGGCCAAGCTGGCCCGGCTCCTGCCGTCGGCCCTGGTTGCCCCGGTCGAGCGGCCGTTCGGCACCGAACGGCTTCTTGCCCAGACCGATCTCCTGTCGGTCAGCGCCTTCGACATCGACCATTACGAGCGGCACGCCGCCCGCAGCCTGCGCCGGGTGGCCGACGCGCGGGTCCCGCTGGACGGCGCCGAACGGACCGAGATCGTGGCCTTCCGCCCGACCGATGGCGGCCAGGAGCATCTGGCGATCGTGATCGGCGATCCCGATCCGGCCGAGCCCGTGCTGATCCGCCTGCATTCGGAATGCTTCACAGGCGACCTCCTGGGCTCGCTCCGCTGCGACTGCGGCCCGCAGCTTCGCGGCGCGATCACTGAGATCGCGCGCCACTGCGCCGCAATCCTGCTCTATCCCTCGCCGGCGGGGCGGGTCATCGGCCTCGTCTACAAGCTGCTCGCCTTTCGGCGCCAGGACGCCCGATTCGCCACGGTCGACGCGAACGAGA